>JANQSK010001005.1 GCA_028284105.1 Anaerolineae bacterium | reverse complement strand
GACGGTGTTGTCACCGTGAATGACGATCACTCACCACTTGGGTCAGATGATTTATCCTCATCCATTTGCTTTTCAGCCCCGAAAGACAGCGTAGCGTTGATTGAGATTCTCAACAAAAGCCAGCAATATGATCCCAACAAGCGATACACTGTCTCGGCGAGTGAAGTTCCCTTTGCGTCAGACACCGAAGAGATTGATTTTGGCACTTTCCTTGAAGGCTCAACGACGGTTGCTGAAACGGTTACTTTGACCAGTTCGACCAATGTCACCTTCACCATTCAATCTGATGTACCGTGGCTTTTTACAGACCTTTCTAGCGGTGAAACGAATGTGACCTTAAGCACCTTCAACATTTTTGCTGACACCACCGATTTGTTGCCCGGCGAATATGAAGGGGCGATTGATATTATTTGGAGCACAACCTGCCATCAACAGATCCCCGTATTTTTACAAATTGAACGAGATACAAGCAGAGTGCCTAGCGATGAGGTGGTTGTCGACGCGCAGTGGAATGAAGTGGCAACACGGCCGTATAAAATCCGCTTCAAACGGGTTGAGCAAAGTGGTTCTGCTTTTGAGTTCATCATTATTGTGGAGTTTGATACCGAATGAATCAGCTCATCTTGACCATTCGTGAGAACCTGCTGACCGTCATTGGCGTCATGTTTATGGCTTTGTTAACCGTGGCCTACTTAGCGTTAATTTCGGGGAGTGTGGTGCCGCTTTGGCAAAACAGAGCTTCCCTCAATGAACGCTTAGATTCTGCGATGGCGATTCAATCTGAGCAAGATGCGGTGCTCCAGCTGAGCGCAGAAGAACAACAGGCCCAAATTGATGCGGCCCAATCCCGTGTGGACAGCGCCACGGCCGTTTTTCTGACTGAAGCCCAAGCAGCAACCGTTTTGGAATCAATGAATCAATATGCTATGGCAACTTCTGTTAGCCTTGTTGAGGTAGCTGCTCAACCACTTCCAAACAAAGAGCCAAACACGCTTTATGATGTGCGTCAGTTTGAAGTGCAGGCCGTCGGTGAGATGACACGGCTGCTACAATTCTTGGCTTTGATGCGCGAAACGGCCGTTTCCACTGTTTCCCTCAATGATGTGACGCTGAGTGAACAAAACGGCCGTGGGGGACTAAGTTTTCAGCTGATCTTGTACACCTCTCCATTTGCAACTGGGGATGCACTTAATAATTTACCAGCCACCACCGTCATTGATGTTGATGACGCGAATGGGAATTCGTCAGAAGAGGCCTCATCTCAAAATGAAGCACAACTGTTGGCTCAACAACTTGACCTGCCTTGGGCGGCTGAAAATTGGCCAGCGGTCCTTTCAATCATCGATCAAATTATTGAGATTGATCCAAACTTTCCTGAAATTCGAGAGAAACAGTACGGGGCGCTTGTCAACTTTGGTTATCAGCTAATGAATAATGGGAACTGGGAATCTGCACGGACTCAGTTTGAAACGGCCGTTGTGATTAATCCGCTCAGTGGAGAAGCGCAGGCTGGCCTGTCCCAACTAGACGCTCTTGAAAACCCCGTCTCGAATACAACCCATACCGTCCAAAGTGGAGATACACTCTTTTCGATTGCCCAGCGATATACTGTTTCCGTAGATGCATTGCGGGCTGCGAATGGCCTAACTGGAAACAACATTTCGGTTGGACTGGTATTAACAATTCCTGAATCATAGCTTCTACCCGACTACTCCTGATACAATCAAATAAAAGGAGTTTGCCATAATGCCTCAAATCAGCGGAATTGCGGAAGTTGCTTTATATGTCAATGATATAGAAATTGCGACGCGTTTTTATGAAGAGGTACTTGGGCTCATAAAGACGGCTCAATTTGGTGACTCTAGCTTTTTGCAAACAGGCGTCAATTCAACCCTCATTCTTTTTCAAAAAGACACTTTAGCTTCCCGAAAATCCATTATTCCAGCACACGGTGCAGAAGGGCCGGGGCATGTGGCGCTATCCATTCCTTCTGAGGAAATAGATGTTTGGCGGGATCATTTGCTTAAAATGAATATTGAAATTGAACATGAGCAAGATTGGTCGCAAGGTACACATTCCATTTATTTTCGCGATCCTGATCAAAATAGCGTTGAATTAATTGAAGCCCGGCATTATCCTGCTGTATGGGCCAAGATTCACCAGAGTGAGTCTGAAACTGATACGTGAATCACATAATTCTGAAAATTCGTAAAAAAGAGTATAATTTTTCTATCAATTAAGGATGAACATTCCTGTTAAGTGAAACGTAGTTGCCGCTTTGAGTAAAATAACAGCTACAAACTTCGTTTCCTCGAAGTTCCGAAGCTGTTTTCTAATAGGGTTTTCAAATTAGAAACTTCGGAACACTTAACAAATTGTCCATCATAAATAACCAAAGGAGATTTCCATGCAAGGTTTTATTGCTGTTCTTTGTGTATTAGGCATCGGTGTTGTTGCCGTATTAGTGACCTCCATTCGTATCGTTCAAGAGTATGAACGTGGGGTAATTTTCCGACTTGGTCGTGTGGTTGGTGCAAAAGGTCCTGGCCTTTTCTTTGTTGTACCCATCATTGACCGCATGTTCCGTGTTGATATGCGTACAGTCACGCTTGATGTCCCTGCACAGGAAGCGATTACGCGTGACAACGTGACGGTAAAGGTGAATGCGGTTGTTTATTTCCGGGTGATCAGCCCTGAAAATTCAGTCATTCAAGTCGAAGATTTCCGTCGTGCGACTTGGCAAATTGCCCAAACGAGTTTGCGTAATGTGATTGGTCAATCTGCCCTTGATGAACTGCTCCAAGATCGTGAAAACATCAATGAACAGCTCCAGAGTATTATTGATGAAGCGACTGAGCCTTGGGGCGTTAAAGTTTCGATTGTGGAGATTAAAGACGTTGAGTTGAACTCTCAAATGGTTCGAGCGATGGCCCGTCAAGCGGAAGCTGAACG
>JANQSK010000992.1 GCA_028284105.1 Anaerolineae bacterium | reverse complement strand
CAGCTTCAATGATTGTGATTTACTCGATGATTGACAGCCTTTGTAAGACATCTTTTTTTGAAAACTTTCTGTCAATCACACAAAACTTTTTCACCTTATGAAACTGATTGATCCGCAATTTTGTTCATGCTAATCGGCATTGCAACAGTTGGGAAAAGATATTGGTACGCTTCAATGAGTTTGCGTGCTGAATGTTCCCAGGTTAGAGCGTTTAAAACACGATTACGGCCGTATTCACCCATCTCTTTTTGCAAATCCGGATTGTCCATCAAATGGGCAATCGCTTTCGCCATTTCAGCCCAATCATTGTCAGGAATATAAATAGCAGCATCTTGGGCTGATACTCGATGTTCTGGTAAGTCAAAAGCCACAATCGGTTTACAAAATGCCATATACTCCATCATTTTAATCATTGTGCTGTGATTATTGAATGAGTTGGATGGATCAGGATCAATACAAATATCCATGCTTGAATAATATTGATTCAAAGCAAAACCATCCTGAACGCCAACAAATTCAACATATTCATCTAAATTAAGATCTTTAACCATGTGTTGGAGCGTTTCAAACTCTCCACCATTGCCAACTAATACACAATAGAAATCAGTCCGTTTAAGATTGTGGCGTAAATAGTCAACCGCTTTAATCAAATATTCCACGCCATCTTGCTTACCCATTCCACCAACAAAACCTAAGATCGTTTTGTCCATCTTCACAAGGTCTGGATGGCGTTCAACAATCTGTAAACGCTTCAAATTGGCCCCATTTCGGACGATCTTCACTTTCTCTTCAGATATATGATGCCGTTCAATATTCAAACGTTTGTAGGAACCGTTAGTTGTAATCACCATATCTGCAGCTTTACAGGTTCGTTTTTCAAACCAATTGAGGATGCTCATAATAACCGGATTACCTTTCCCACCTGACCTTGCAGCATAAAGATCTACAGAAAGATCATGGTGATCAAACACAAACCGTTTGTTAAATGGTTGGAAAAGCATCGCAATCAAAACATAAATATCAGGAGGATTATGCGCATGGATAACATCAAATCCATGTCTAAAGAGAATATAGATGGTGTAAATCAATGTCCCAATAAATGAGACAGCATACTCCATAAAATATCCTAAAACAGATTCTAATTCTGGGGGAGCTGGATACCGGTAAGAGTTAACACCGTCAACAACTTCAAAGAAGGATTGTCCCTTGGCTCTAGGAGATATCACTGAAACATCAAAACCAGCCTTGATCAACGCCAATGCTTCAGGTGGAACTCTTGAATCATGGGGATAAGGGTTGTTCCCCAAGTACATCAGTACGTGCTTGCGTGTTGTAGTTTCCATTACTATTGCTTCCTTGTGTTCTGCTACTTATCTCGTGTAAATGATTAATACTTGCAACAATACCAGTCATGATACCTACAGCAATGGTGCTTTCTGTTCTCATAAAATGAGTATGGAATACAGACCACTGCATTAAACCAATAAAAGAGGTAAAAATTGCCAATACAATGCCTTTATTGAGTGAATCCGGCATTCTTCTTACCAAACGCCAACTCTCCCAAATAAAGATTAGACAAAACCAAATAAATGCAATAAACCCTAAAATCCCCATTTTTACGGCTATTGCTAAATAACTACTATGAATAAAACGGGTGAAACGAGACACATAGCCCCGTTCTAGGCTGCCATCTGTCCACCAGCCAAGAACTTCGCCTTGAAGGGTCGTGACGGGACGATAGCTATTGCCGAGTGAAACGCCTAGCCAAGGACTTTCTCTTAATGCAGCAAATCCTTGTTGAAACTCAAATTCCCTCCATTTCAATGAATTGGTGGCCAAGGTTTCAGAAGGAGTCAGGATTGTTGCAAAGCGATCAACAACACTCCCAATGATGGGAACAGATGACAATGCATCCCCTACTGCAGTTCCAAAGACACCAAATATAAAAATCAATACAAGTAGAGTCGGAATTGAATATTTAATTGTCCATTTAATGATTTGATCTTTGTATTGCGGGATTAAATATAAGCTAATTAGAAATAGTGCAATCGCAGTTGCTAACCATTGAGATCGTGTAAAAGTTAACAATAGCGAGGTATTTAAAAATAGGAATTGGGAAACTCCAAACCAAAACAGGAATTTTGATCCCTTAGCATACACAATGAATACAAAGGCAATGACGGCCATAAAATGCATCAATGCATGTGCGGCGGGAACGACTCGAACGAGCCCCCCCTGTCCATGAAGATCCCAGCGGCCTCCAACCATCGCTTCAATCAGAGGATTGTGAGGGCCAAGAGGTTGCTGTAAAAATATAAGGAGTGCAATTAAATCTGCAATAATAAACAGGCCTAACCAGGTGACAAACAATCGTTTTTGAGAGGTAATTGCCCAAGCCGCACTAAAATACATGGCGTAATAAATTAAAATACGCATGTCATTAAAGGCCCAGTTGAGCGCCACATTTTCAAAAAAGAGGGCGTTAAATAATGAAACAACTGCGATGATTAAAAATAATAAAAGGGGTACTGAGACACGCCACCAAATTATTTTCAAATTCTTTCGCACAATTCCTTGGAAAACAAGTAACCCCAATACACCAATAAAGGCAACGTCACGTAATTCTAAACCGCCACCCACTTCCATTTTTTTTGCGTGGATAAACCCCGAACTGAGGAATACCACTGCAATCAAAACATATTCTGGGAAATTCCAAGCAAATAAAGCAGCTGGAATACCTATGCCAATACCAACTAATGCAAAAATCATAAGCTCTGGCTGCACAACAATGCCAGCACCTAATCCAACCAACCCCAACACACCCAATGCAATCCAAAATGCCTTGGGTAAATTGAGTATTGAACGAAGCAAATTATCTGCAAATGCTTCGTTTTCAGGGAAAAGGCGCTCTAAAATCACTTAGACCTAATCTCCTTGAGCTTGTTGGTGCAAGCGGATCGGGAATTGATACCCATCTTCGGTTCCATCTCCACCAGATTCAATTTCACGACCCTGTGCAGCTTCGGCTCCTTCTTCACCTGAGGTGGAGAAGTATTCCAGCATGAAGGCCAAGAAAATGCTTGTCCCTAAGGCCCCTGCAAAACCAAATACAAGCAGGAAGAGTAAGCTAGAAGAAGCTTCATCTGGTGGTGTTGCTAAGGTGATGATTTGAATAAAGTCTGCTGATTCAGTTGAGGCCGCTACGATTTCGGCTTGATTATATTTTTCAAGAATGAAGTTATAGTCTTCGGTTGCTCGTGTTACCTGAATCGATAAGAAGTTGAATTCCGGTTCTAAGCGTGACAAGGTATCAACTCTTGCTTGGCTTTCTGAAATGAGCGCATCAATGGTTAAGACGCGTGCATTCTGCAAGTTTTCGGAAGGTGCAATTAAACGTCGATCTCGTTCCAGCTTGAGTTCTTCAATGAGTCTATTTAATTGCGCAATTTCATTTTCAACGGTGTTTATATCAATAGAGATGTTGAATTGATTAAC
>JANQSK010000980.1 GCA_028284105.1 Anaerolineae bacterium | reverse complement strand
GCATTCAAACTGCTGCGTGAATGGCCTGCATACATAAACAGCGATTCAGGCTCCCGGGCCATACAGTTCATCAGCTCTTGCACCTGTTGGCCACCGTCGTTGATGAGCGTAATTGAGGCCAGATCAGAGGCAACCGCAACGGCCGTATCTTCACCGAAGAAAGTTGATCCTGATTCAGCAATGATGATGTCATTAGATTCAATATTGGAACTCATTGGTTTGGCAATTTGGGTGCAGGCGGCCATGAAAAGAAAAATAATGGGAATAAGAAAGAACAGGGTTGGTTTTTTCATACAGTCTCCTTTTGACTTGGATTTCGCTCCATTGTGACAAACGGCCGTTTCAAAACAGTCCAAATAAGCGATCCAAAAGCGTCCCAAACGTGAAATCAAGGATATTTAGTAACAAACTGGCTCAGAACCCCTGCTATAATGTGAGCCACCATGTCTCGTTATCGTTTGTCCTTTTCGGGTCCACCCATTGTTGAAGTAGACAATCAAGCCGTGACGCTGCCGACACGAAAATCGTTGGCTCTTTTAGCCTTTTTAGCAGTCGAGCAAAAGCTTTATCATCGAAACCAGCTGCTGACCATCTTTTGGCCAGATTTAGACCAAGGGCGCGGTCGAGCGGCTCTTCGTCGAGAACTGTCTCGCATCAATAAAGTGCTTGGTGATGAGTGGCGTGTCATAGAAGGTGAGACAGTTCAGATTTCCGAGCAAGTGACTGTTGATGTTTTGGAGGCTGAGCAATGGCTTGATGAAGATAGAGTGGGGGCTAAAACGGCCGTATCTTTTAATCGCGGCGAGTTTTTAGCGGGATTTGGCATCCCAGATAGTCCTGATTTTGACTTATGGCAACAGCAGCAGGCCACAAAATGGCAGGCAACACGAATCGGACTTTTACTAAATGCTGCGAATGGGAATCTGAAAGGAGAAACGGCCGTTTCTTTACTTAAACAAGCCGTTGCTATTGATCCGCTCAATGAAAATAGTAATCAGCAACTGATACAAACGTATTTAGCTCAAAACCAGTCCATTACTGCTCAAAAGCAATATGATCAATTTGCGGCGCTTCTTGAAACTGAACTCAATGCAAAACCCCCAAGCTATTTAACACAACTGTTGCAATCCCGACCCTTAATCCAACAGGACGACGTGGTAGAACGAAGCCCTGAGAATCACTCCATAAGCAGGCGATTCAACCCCAGAATTCTTGTTTTAGGTGCATTGGTGGTTGGGTTATTAAGCATGGGGATTTGGTGGGGGCGACAGCAGTGGTTGGGATTGCAAAATCAGGTGGATGTGGCAACGAGTAATCAACTGGTCGCCCAAGCTCAAGCGGCAACTGATCCCGATTTAAAGCTTTTGTTGGCATTGGCTGCTTATCACCAAGAGCCTTCGATGGTTTCTGAAGAGGCGTTGTTTGGCGCTTTGAACAGCTTGCCACCCCATTTTGTGACGAGTATTGCGCATGAAACGGCCGTTACGGCCCTTGCCACCAAACCTTCGGAACAGCTACTGGCGGTGGGTTTAACCAATGGAGATATCTATTTATACGATACCGGCACATTTGAGCCTGTTGGGCAAGTGATGTCAGGGCATGAGCGCCGAATAATGTCCCTAAAATTCTTGCCAAACGATGAGTTGCTTGTATCGGCTAGTCAAGACGGAACGATTCGGTTTTGGGATATTGAAACACAATCGCAAATTGGGGGGACATTGACCCATGAATCGGGAAGCATTAACGACATCGATGTTGATCTCGAAGGGAAATTCCTGCTTTCGGGAGGAAGTGATCAAACTGTTCGATTATGGGATTTAAGCGTGAGCCAAACAAATCCGCCTCTCATTGGTCAACCGGTTCAGGCACATGAGGGGGCTGTTTTGGCTGTTGAATTTTTACATGCTGAAGAAGTATTTGCCACAGGAGGGACAGATGGCGAAGTGATCGAATGGTTTATTCAAGAAAACTTATCGATTAGGAAAGAACCAATTGATGTATATTCCGAGCAACATTCTGGTTCGGTTAATGATATTGCATCTATGCTCTATGTGGGATTTGATTCTGTTGCCTACTATGCTTCAGTGGGATTAGATGGGAAGCTGATTGAATACTATCGACCCTCATTTCAGGCAAATTTAAATGAACTTATGCATGATATTTCCGCAGAAGCTGTCGTCTTTGGGCATTCGGAATTTTATTCTGCTGGATTGGATGGACAGATTCTATCGAGACCCGTTCAAATTGATTTTGTACCACCCCCGTTTCAATTTTCCAAAATAGATGCTGGCATCTTTGCGTTAGCGTTTGACGAGCAATTAGATTTGCTTTTTTCAGGAGATGAAGATGGCAATGTCATTATTTGGGATATTAATCAAACACGGCCGTTTATCCATAAAACCGGTGCTAGAGATGATGTCACGCTCGCTTTCCAAAGTGCAGAGGAATTATTTGTGGCTAATGGATACGGTCAAGTGCGAATTTTAGACCAAGGATTGGAAAACATAGATTTTGTGCGATTCGAGGAGAGGGACAATGATGCCAAACATTGGCTTTTTCCTGTGGAAGGTTTAGCTGTATTTAGCGTTGGCACGACTGTTCATTTCCATCCTGAACGGACATCATCTTGGACATTTGATACCAAAAGCCCCATTGCAAAAATGGTTGCTTCATCCGATGGATCGTTGATCGGAATTGGCACATTGAGTGGGGAAGTGATTGTCTTTGACTGGGCAACGCGCCAAGTTAGTTTTAAATTCCAAAATAACAATGCCGTTGTGAATGATTTAATATTCTCTGCTAATGGGGAATCATTGCTGGTTGGATTAAATAATCAACGTGTGATTGTGTATGATCTGGAAAATAGAAACAGTCGTCGGCGAAGATTGTCTGATGAACCAACGGCCGTTTCTGTCTCTCCAAACTATGATCTTATCGCCATTGGGCTAGAAGACGGATCGATTCAACTCTTTCATTTTGAAAACAACCGGATCGGAAATTCGCATAGCCAATATGATGGGCACGATGAGCCTATAACCGACCTTAGTTTCGATGGTTCAGGTAATCGGTTAGCCTCTGCCAGCTGGGATTCAAATATTCAACTGTGGGATGTAGCAACGGGAGCATCCATCTTACTGGATGACCATGAGCGGGGCGTGTCAGATTTGGCGTGGAGTCCAAACGGCCGTTATTTGGCATCCGCTGGTTGGGATAATCGAATCATCCGATGGGATTTAAACGTTGAACTGTGGCAAGAGACTGCCTGTCTAGCCGCCAATCGGAACCTAACAGAAGAAGAATGGTCAACTTATTTGCCAAACGAGCCGTTTACATTACTATGTCAGGAATAAGGGGAAAAGAGGAATCAAATGAGTGATCCAAAGTTAATGAAGAAGTTGCAATTTAAATCTGGGCAGTCTCTATTGCTTTTGAATGTACCTGAGCCGGTGCTGGCGCATTTGACCACTTCCCTGACTGAATTGGCGCTTTCAACTGAAACAAATAACCCATTTGATGGGGTGTTTTTATTTGTGCAATATCAAGCAGATTTGGAACAGTGGGCTAAAACGGCCGTTGCAGCTCTCAAAGCGGATGGCCTCTTTTGGCTGGCTTACCCCAAAAAGAGCGGCAAGCTCGATACGGATCTTACGAGAGATAAGGGCTGGCATGTGATTAAAGCGATGGGTTGGGAAGGGGTTCGGCAAATTGCAATTGATGACACTTGGTCTGCCCTTCGTTTCAAAGCGAGCTCGTCAGATGAAGACCTTATTGATGCCCAATACGCTAAAAAGAAAGCCGCCTTACGCCCCATTTATGATGTGATCATGGCCTATGCCAAAACGCTCGGATCTGATTTTTCCCTGAATGTACGGAAAGGATACGTGGCGCTGCATCGGAAAAAACAGTTTGCACTTGTTAAGCCCTCCACGCAAACACGCATTGATTTTGCGCTCAAGTTTCAAGAGGCACCTGAACATGCCCGGCTGGTAGCTGATGCGGGCGTAGGGAGTGGATCAATGACACATGTGGTGGTGTTAACGGCCGTTGAGGATTTTGACGAAGAGGTTCAAGGATGGCTAAAGATGGCCTACGAACAATCAGTTTAAAGTGGTTGGGCAGCTTTGTTATTCAAAAACCCACTCAACATCAATCAGTTGGTCTAAAGTTTCAAGCATTTCGTTGATAAAAATCGGCTTTGCCAAAAACCGATCCGCCCCATTGTCAATTAATTTGTCGATCTCTTCTTGATTGACATGGGCCGAAATAGCAATGATTGGTAAGTGGGCAAAGGCTGGAATTTTGCGAATCTTTTTGGTAGCTTCAACCCCACCCATGATTGGCATGAGCGTATCCATGAAGATGAGATCGGGTCGCAAGGTTTGTAAACTCTTAATCGCCTCATTCCCGTTTTCCACTTCGATGACCGTGAAACCCAACATCGACAATGTATGAGACAAAAATGTGCGAATAGAAACGGTATCTTCTGCAACAAGAATAGTTTTCTTCGCCCCTTGATACCCAACAATTTGCCGTTTGAGCTGGGAGGTTTGCATCCGTTTAAGCTGATTGCTAAAGGGCAGTTCCACGTCAAATAAAAATCGGCTTCCTTGTCCCAGAACACTTTCAACCAGTATCTTGCTATTCATAGATGTCACAATCTGCTGTGCAATGGCTAATCCAAGTCCAGTTCCTATTGAGGTACTCCCTTTTTGTTTGAGCTGCTCAAAAGGTAAGAAAATTTTATCTTGATCTTCTTTCGCAATTCCTATTCCGGTATCTATGACTTCAAAGCGGATCGTCGCTATACCTTCCTCATTGAGTTCAAGCGGCATTACGCAGAGTTTGACACTCCCTTCGTCACAAAATTTAATCCCGTTGACGATTAAGTTGAGCAAGACTTGACGGAGCCGATTACTGTCTACAAAGATGGATTGGGGAACAGAACCTGCTAACTCAAGAGCAAACTTGAGATTTTTATTTTTAGCTTGAACCTGTACTAATTGACCGATGTTTTCTAAAAATGGGCGAAATGGTATGAATTTCGCCTCCATCGTATAAGTGTCAGCTTCCAATTTTGAAAAAGTGAGAATGTCGTTGATGAGCGTGAGTAAATGTTTGCCTCCGTCTTCGATAATTGAAGCAGCTTTAAGAATTTTCTCGTTTCCCACACCATACCGTTCGAGGAGTTGGGAATACCCTAGAATACTAGTCAAAGGCGAGCGAAGCTCGTGGCTCATTTTTGAAATAAATGCCGTTTTTGCCTGACTTGCCGCTTCTGCAGCTTCTTTGGCTACGATCAGTTCCTTTTGAGCATTTTGTAAAGAAAACAAAGCTGCCTTTAACTCTTTTGTCCGAACTAAGAGCTGTTTTTCAGAATGAGCAATTTCAGATTGGGTGGCTTGAATATAAGCGATACGGGGGGCAATGAGGGAGGCGATTGTTTTTAAAATTTCTTCATGCTCTGGCGTATAAAAAGAGGGTTGATGATGTTCAGAATCAATCACCCCAAGAATGATCTCTTCATGAATAATTGGCACAGCGATTTCACTTCTACGAAACTGATCGTCAATGATGTATCTTGGGTCATGGAGCGTGTCAGAGATGCGTTCAGTTAGCCCTGTTTGAGCGACGCTACCAACAATGCCTTCGCCAACTTTGATAGTGATGGGGTCTTTGATTTCGTAGTGGATTGGATTTTTAGGGCCATGGGAGGCAACTTGAATTAAACGCTCACCGCTTTCATCTTTTAGGTAGACGACGCAATCTTCAAACTCCAATCGAGCAATGGCATATTTTGCGACTTCCCACACGATATCATGAATGGTGTTAAGTGTTGAGACATTAACCGCAAATCGGTTAATGACTTTCAAATATGTTTCTGCTTGTTTAAATTGGAGATGGTCACTCTTTAGGTCGTCATTATTTTGACTAGCAGTCATATAAATTAGTCCCTTGTTCCATATAGAGTATATGAACAAAGCACCAAAATTGCTCTAAATTGAGTAACTATTTTGTCATGGTGAAGGGAAATTCACTCTTCTGTAACGCGATATCCTAGAAAATAACCAACGGCCGTTCCTGCCAGTAGCGGCAAGCCACCTAAAACGGCCGTTCCGAGAAAGGGGATTTGCCAAGTAAGCCCTGAGAGTAAGGCGCCTGAAAAGGCAAAAGGACAAACAACCAAATACCCGACTACGCATGAGGTCCGAATGACATGATTGGGACTGCGCAGCCTGGCCCAAATGAGACCACACCCAGACAGCAAACCCATCCCTAAAAATGAGGCCGCTTGCCCCCACGCCATCCCATTTAATTGACCAAAACGAAGCATATTGAGGATTAAGACGGTGAGGGGCCAAGCTAAGATTGAGATTGCCAGCCAAAGTGGTGTTCGTTTCATTAAAAGGGATTCCTTAGAATTTGTTGCTATTGAAGACCAGCTGGGTTGGGAACCAACTGTCTAATAAATTTACATCGTCTTCGGATAAAGTGTTACACCACCCTTGATACATCAATTCTTCAGTGGATAGCGTCCCAAATACCAGTGCTGATAAGCTTTTGGGTGTGAGACTGTTTGGCGTGGTTTGATTTGTTTTTTGTAAATGCAAACGGCCGTTTTCAGCGACCATTTCATACGTTGCATCCGTCCAAGGGCACTGTGGGTCTTGATAGTTGAAAAGGAAACGGCCGTTGTTCGCCGCAGGCAAATCGGTGATGGCACCAATCGGGTCAATCACACGACACATCATGCAAACATAGTCAATAATCGATTCAGGATTTTGGGTTGGATTTTGGAACCACTGTTGAAAGTTGACACCCATTGGGATGGCCATTGCCGTCGTGGGCAAATTGACCTCATGCATGGCGATATACCCAAAGAGTCGATTTCGAGCGGCAATTGACATCCAGAAGATATCGTTAATCGTCATCTCACCGCCATGCATATTGCCGCTGATCTTATACCGTAGCAGGCCCACAGAACGGCCGTTTTGTTTCAACAGCAGGATAAACTGATCTTTAGCTCGATAATTTTTCCAAATGTAGTCTGGAAATTGATTGGAAACAACATAGCCGTGATGACGGGGGGCAACCCGATGCATGAATGATTGGTATGCATCTTGCGCATCATTTGCGATGTGCTTTTCAAGCGTCCATTCATCTGAATGCTCAGTGTAAGGCAAATAATGCATTAAATTTTTAGTAGGGTACTTGAGCCATACATATTCATTGCTTTTGACATAGCCGAACTTTTCATAGAATGTTTCAAGAAAGGGATAAAGGCTAGAAACAACCTGTCCATCGTCTCGCATTTTCTCAAACGACTTTGCAATAACTTGGCTCACATATCCCTTTTTGCGGTGGAGAGGATCGGTAACGACACCCGCAAGTCCACCCATCGGCTTCATTACACCCCGAACAGACTGCTGAAACGGCCAAACGGACACTTTTGAAACGAGCTGTCCATTTTCATAACCACCCAGCGTGTTGTTTACATCAAATGCATCTAACGTTTCCTCTGAAACAGGGCCATCTGACCAATAGCCAAAGCTGTATTGGCTTAAACGAAAAGAGGTTTCGCGATCTTCTTGTTTGAGTGTTTGTATTTCAAGCATAGTGGAATTGTAGAGTAAATCGGTCGTTAGATAAAACCAAACCCTTTTTTAGAGAAGCACGATTTAAAATCTTTGGTAGTAAATACACTGTTCCAAAAGAATTTATAAATTAGGAATTTAGGGAATTGATGGAATTTTATGTGCCAATTTCCAAAATCCCCTAAATTCCTGATCGAATTAATTTTAAAAGGCTAACTAAATCCCTACATTGATCATGGATAGGGGCGGTTTGACTCTCCTGTACTTTTGGACAGGTTAAAACCTGATCTTGCTTGGATGGGCTAACGGCCGTTCCTTTGTTACGCTTGAGAAAACTGAACAGCGGTTGGTGATCAGAATCCACTGATCCCAAAAAGGAGACCTGTTATGCCACAATCCCAATTTGTCAAAGCTATTTCATATGATGATCTCAAGAAAAAAGGATGCCAAACGGTTCAGCTTGGAGGACATACTGTCGCTTTGTATGCTACGGCCGATTCTGTCTATGCGGTCGATAATCGATGCCCGCACATGGGTTTTCCACTTGATAAAGGCTCTGTAAAAGATGGTATTTTGGTGTGTCATTGGCACCATGCTCGTTTTGACTTAGAAACGGGAGGGACCTTTGACCAATTTGCAGATGACGTTCGTTCATTCCCAGTTGAGGTGAAAGATGGCGAGGTATGGGTTGATTTGGCTCAATATCACGATCCGATTGCGCATCAAAAAGATCGGCTTCAGGTCGGATTAGAGCGTGATATTCCGCTCGTTGTTGGGAAGGCCGTTTTAGTCTTGATGGAAGCGGATGAAACTGCAATTGAACCATTTAAAGCTGGGCTGGAATTTGGTTCCACCTACCGCCAAAATGGATGGGGACAGGGTCTTACCATGCACACCTGTTTTATGAATATGTTGCCCCATTTGGATGAAGCAGACAGACCTCGGGCATTGTTTCAAGGATTAAACGCGGTGAGTCGGGATAGCTTTAATCATCCACCTCGATTTGGCATACGGCCGTTACCCGGTGACCCCACTGACATTCCCACACTCAAACGATGGCTCCGACAATTTTTAGCCGTACGGGATGACGAAGGTTCAGAACGTTGTATCGTTTCAGCGATTCGAGCCGGGGCTACGCAAGAAGAGCTGTCAGATATGCTATTTTCGGCCGTGACAGACTATCGCTACATCGACATAGGTCATCCAGCAGACTTTACCAATAAAGCGTTTGAGGCGCTGGATATTGCGGGCTGGGAGCTAGCAGAACCTGTGTTGACGAGCCTTGTGGCAGGCTACGCACGGGCAGCGCGTATGGAAGAATCAAATGCATGGCGAAGCCCCATTGATCTGATTGAGATTTTGGCTGAAGTGCATGGCAAATTTGAGCAGTTGGATAAAACGGCCGTTCTTGCCAATCGACCAGGTGAAATCATCGATGATCTCGTTGAAATATTGCTGCAGGATGACCCTCAAGCGACTGTGGATGCTTTGTTTAGACAGCTTCAGCAGGGTAAAACGGTGCATGATTTAGCCCAAACAGTGAGTTATGCCGCCGCCTTGCGCATTGCGCGTTTCCACACCAGCAATGAATTTGGGGATTGGGACACTGCTCTGCATACGTTCACCTTCTCAAACGCCATTCAAATGGGGCTCAGACGTGCACCCTCGCTTGAGTTACTTCGTGGGGTGTTTGATGCAGCGATGAGTGTTTATTTGGATCGCTTCTTGAATATCCCAGCTGCGAAGTTGCCTACAAAAAACGGCCGTTCTGCCGCAGAGGCACTCGATCATTTCCCCAACCTTTTGAATCAACAGCAGCAGGTGAATCAAGCGGCTCAGCTAGTAGCGGATTCGCTTGGAGGTGGCGGTGATTTATCGCAATTAGTGGCTATGTTAGGGAAGCTGTTGCTGAGAGAAGATCGTGATTTCCATACGATTCAATCCGTTGAGGCGGCCATTAATCAGGTGCAACTGCTGGGGGATGGGGAATACGGCCGTAATACGCTGATTGCTGCCGCACGCTATCTTGCCGCCCATTCACCCACCGTTCGCGCTCAAGGTCAAACCTATCAAATTGCACACCGTTTGCATCGTGGAGATGCGCTTTTTGCGGACTGATTTTGGAGTAAAGAGTGTGGAGTAGAGAGAAAAGAGATAGAGGATTTACAGATAAATCGTTTTGTTTTTCATCAAGTGCGTCATTGATGAAAAGTAGGTCTATTTTGCAAATGCCTCTCTCTCTATTCTCTATTCTTTACGCTTCCAGCAATGTTTCTTTAAGCGCCTCGAGGTCCCGTAGCTTTGGGGCATAAAACTTGTTGATTTCCCACTTTCCTGCGAAGTAAGCGGCAGGAACGACGAGCACCATAAACCCAAGGGCAAACCAAAATCCTCTGTTGAAAAAAGTAAAAATCGTGACCAATAACATGAGTGGGAATAAATACCATCCAATCATGTCTTTTGACTGTTTGATCAGATAATTGGCTTGCCAAATCGCCTTTTCAAGGTCACCAATCATGGTAGGTGCAAAATGGACTTCTTCTGCCTTCCGCTTGCTTCGTCGCCAAATCATGACTATTGAGTAGAACAGATAAGCAACGGGTAAAATATAGTCTACCCACGGATCACCATCTGTTATTCCATCATAAAATAACCAGACAGTCACAAAGAGGTTGACCCCAATCATGATGAACTCAAATTTGTTTAAGATCTGGGCCATAGTGCGCCCTTTCTGCTTTATTTGCTCGTGTAATGCCTCTTCGTTGATAGCATAAAGCTTTTCATTATTTTGGTTATCCCAAATGACTTGCATATCTTTAAACTCCATATTGATGTGTCTCCCTTGATTTCCGCACGAGGTGTTCTTTCACTCGATGAATTTTGACACCTACATTGCTTTGTGAAATCCCAAGGATGGCTGCTATTTCTTTGTAGCTGTACCCATCCAACATCAGCAGGCAAATTGAACGGTCGATGGGGTCGAGTTGCCCAATTTGTTCATAGAGCCAATCAAGCTGTTCATTGCTCGATTGGTCTTGAATGATTAACGTGTGGTCGATGTCGGCAAGATCATCGGACGGTGGCCGTTTTTTCTCACCACGAACCCAAACGGTTGCTGCATAGAGCGCCACACGATATATCCATGTGGAGGGTTTTGCTTCACCTCGAAAATCGGGAATGGATTGCCACACTTTCAAGCAGACCTCTTGAAAAAGATCTTCCTGATCATGCGGGGTGAACGCATAGGCGCGTATGATTTTGAAGAGGATGCCTCTGTGCTGTTCTAGCCAGCTATCAAAGATCTCTTTTTGCTCTCGTTCAGTCATCCAAACACGGTTCCTTACAAAATTTTGGATCCATTTATTTCGGCCGTTTGATTCTTTGGTTTGCAGTTATTCAATCACCAAGAACCCTTTCACTATAACTAGTATCAAGAAACGGCCGTTTTATTACAAATGTGTTGATATTGGGGATAAGAAGAGAGAAAAGAGTAGAGAGAAAAGAGTAGGGAGGGCCGTATTTGAATATACGACCCTCAATTTTCAAGTTGACTATTAAGGAATTAAACCGTCTGGGACACCGTCAGGGAAGATGAAGTCGATATGACGTTGGATCTCACCGATGCGATTACCTGGATTAGGGTGCGTGCTTAAAAATTCAGGTTGACGCGCACCACCTGATGCTTCCTCTAAGATTTGCATGACATCAATCAATGAGCGTGGGTCGTAGCCTGCTTGGGCCATAAAACGCACCCCAAGCTCATCCGATTGGAGCTCATGTTCACGGCCGAATTTCATGTTAACCACATTGCTAATCATCAAGGCGACCTGAGCTGCGCCTGCACTACGTGGATCAGAAGGATCATAGGCTGCGATGACGGCTGCCCCTGTTAACCCTTGAGAGAGCTGCTGTTTGGCAATTTGCTGAGCCGAGTGCCGACCCACAACGTGCCCAATTTCATGCGCCATCACACCAGCCAACTGCCCTTCTGTTTCAAGGCGATTAAACAGGGCTGCCGTAATAAACATCTGTCCCCCAGGTAGCGCAAACGCATTTACCGCTTCTTGATCGGCTAAAAGGGTGCATTCAAAAGGCCAATCTGTTTGTCCGGCATCACTATTGAAGATGATTTGGTCACAAACGGCATCAATTAAGCCCTGTAAGTTTTCATCTGGATAGGCCCCACCGTGCATTTGAGACATTTGCTCAACCGATTGGAGTCCCAGTGCAATTTCCTGTTCGGGGGTAATAGCCACATATTGGGTTTCGTCAGTTACGGGGTTGTAGCTTTGTGAGCCATAGTATGAGATGAGCGCCATCGCGGCCATCACCAATGCCACAATGAAACGGCTGTTTCCCATTCGACGGGAGCCTGGTCGTGTTCTGTAATTACCTCTCATCTTTTTACTCCTCTACTGCTACAAACTCTTCGACTTCGAGCCCTTCATAGACGCCACCAGCGACTGCACCAAACAGGATGTGACCGACTGCCATCATCCAGCTGCGAATGGCGAAAAACCAGGGAAATACGGCCGTTAATGTGAAGTAATTCAACGCATATAGACACAGTCCCATGAGCGCGCCACCGACAATCCCCATCACCAATCCACCTCGATGAATGATGAAAGCGATCAATAAGCTGAAAAGAATAGACAGTGCAAAATGAACGATTAAACCGACAACTACTGGGCCTAAAGCAAAGCCTGCAGGAGGCGGCAAGACACCTTGCCCCATGATAATGGCGGCGTTCCATCGCAAAGGGACCCACATTGAACTACTCAATGGGCCTGTTGCCATGATGATTTGAACAAGCAAAAAGACGGCTCCGCCGATGACGCCACCCCAAACGGCGGCACTAACATCCATGACCTGCCGCATTCGGACACTGCTTCGAGTCATTTGATTCTCCTTTTTTTACAATTCCCTATTGTCTATTAGACCTCTAATTGGAGAATTCGTCACGCAGAAGAGAATCAGTATTGCAGTTTTGCAGATTATCTATTTAGGTTTAGAAGTGTAAATTTCTAAATCACTGCTTTACTTTCGCAAAGGCGCGAACGGGGAAGGTGCCCACGCCAACAAACATGGGGGGAACGGCACTAAAAGTGAAATTTTCATCAGGAAGGTTTTGGAGATTGCAAAGATGTTCAACGATGAGGATGTTGTTTTTGAGCAGGGTGGAATGCACAGGACGCGCATTGCCGCTGGTGTCATCAATGTTGACAGAGTCGATACCGACCAATTTCACACCGCATTTTTGCAGATAAACGGCCGTTTCTTCTGTCAGAAAGGGATGATTTTCAAAATATGCATCTGTGTTCCAATGGGCATCCCAACCTGTATGAACGAGCACAGCTCGACCGCGAAGCTCCTTTTCTTTGAAATGGTCAGGTCCAATAGCCAGCTGCTCTCCAAATGGCACACGAATCACGATAGCCTCCAAATCGGCCATCTGTTCTAGGCGAAGTTGAGACAGGTCGTTGCCATCTTCATAACGATGGAAGGGGGAATCAAGATAGGTGCCCGTATTGGCGACCATTTCGATTTTGCCAATTTGGAAGGTTGTTCCCTCCGCATAATGGGCTTTTGACTCTTCACGACTGAGATAATCACAGATGATGGGGGCTGGCAGCCCTTTGTACGTAATGAGGCCGTCTTCGATTGTGTGACTGAGATCAATCAATGTTTTAGGTGAGTCAGCATCAATCGGTTTGCGCTTATGGGGTTCTGTGATGATGACTTTATTCAAAATCCGAACTTCACCTACCATAAGCAGGCGTAAATCATCAACAATGTAGTCTGCAAGAACAGCATCTTCGATTTCCTCTCCCGCAATATCGAGGCGGAAATCCTGCCCCTGTATGCCACCCCCATTGGTGAACTCGATTTCAAAATCAAACTGTACGCGTTTTTCCATAACTATTTATTGAGTGATTAGTGGGTTAATTGAATCCGGCTTCGACAGGCCCAGCCAACACCTTTCTTAATTTGTCATTCCTGCGAAGGCAGGAATCCAGTGTCCATCGGGAAGACTAGAGGACAAGAAAAAGCAAAGTACATTTTATTAAATAAGTTGTCCTAACCCATCATGGCAGACAATACAATCGCCGGCATTTTGGCCCATGAAGGTTCCATCGCAAAGTAGGCAACTCGCTTAGCGGTCGTAGCGGCCGTTTTATTATTCACAAACCAGATTGGCTTGGGCATCATGTTGAAATCCCCGTGCATCCATGCTCTTGGCATTGAGCGGAATGGTCCTCGCACAATCGTTTTTTGCGGTTTATCAAACAAGAAGGCGTTGTGAACCGTGCCGATGCCACTTTGAATATCATCCAGCTTGTGACCGGGGTATGCGCCCCAAGCAGCATGAGGGAGCAAAAACGCCCCTGCGTTCCACACATTGACACCAATCGCCCCATATCTGAGTTCAGCAAGGGCATCGTCAAAGGCATCACCCATCTTTGCTAAGGTTTTGGGATGAATAATGATCGTTGCACCGAGTGTGCCATCGAGCTGGTCATTCGAAAATGCGATCGCTTCACGTAAAAAAGTGAGCGGATTTGATGATTGAAGATCCGTTTGAGCTAGGGCTTGGCTAAAGAACTCACTGGTGAAGCAGTAATCATCCTCGGCAGTTGGGTCAAGGTCGGTGATGAAGATACGGCCGTTAATCTCCTCAGCCTTACCCCCGTGGTGCATAGAACGAT
>JANQSK010000356.1 GCA_028284105.1 Anaerolineae bacterium | reverse complement strand
TAGAAGCACCACCGCCAGCTGAAACAGTTGCAAATACCATGCTGACTGAAGAGCTTGGTGAAATCTTAGACCAATTGACCCCACGTGAAGCGCGTATTCTTCGTCTTCGCTACGGATTGCAAGATGGTGAATCTCGCACCTTGAAAGAAGTTGGTGAAATGTTTGGCCTTTCTCGCGAACGTATTCGTCAGCTTGAGAAAGAAGCACTTCGCAAGCTTCGTCATCCAAACTTTGCTGGACATCTCCGGCAATACCTTAACTAAAACGAAAAGGGCGGTTTAACCGCCCTTTTTTTATTCCTATTTCAATCTAGTTCAATAAGATTCTGAACCCACTCTCTCAAACTTGATTTAATTAACCAATAGGTTCTTTATTGATTTCCCAAACGCATGCTGGCGCGCCCATCGCTCGACATTCAACCTCTTGAACATCGAAGGTTTTCCCCGTCAACCACAGTAATGCTTGTGCAATTGAGCCGTTAAAGATTCCGCAAATATGGGAATCGGCCGTTTTTCCTGCACATGCTGAACAGCCTTCATCGATATAAGCAATCTTGTCACCACGATCTTCTAATTTTAAAACACGCTGATCCCCTTTTTGCTTGGAGATTTTAATAAGACCACTTTGCATCACAGAAAGGGCTGCTTTGACTTGGGCACCCATTGGAAGTAGTTTGGAAGCTGCCACAAGCGCGTTAAGACCAAAAACAGACGCCTGTTGTTCAACAGATCGTTCAACTGCTAAACGCCCAATTCGGATGGTCATACTTTTTCCCGCTCTACCAAAAAAGTTATAAAGCTCTGCGCTAAGGTTGGCATAGTCGCCAAATGTGACGCCGCTCGTGAAATTTAAATCGTTTGGAGGGTAGTTTTCAGCAAACTGTGAGAGGTTGGCATCACGGAGAACGATTTTTAACCCCTTTTGTCCAACAACTTCTTCAGCTGATTGAAGTGCCCAACGCATGTGAGCATCAGCCATGTGAAAGCTAGCAACGGGATCTGGTGAGCTTTTCGCTTGAATTTGCATAATAAAAATTCTCCAATTTAGATTTGCTGTGGTCAGCGTGCGGTCATTGAGTGAGATTCATTATATGGTGTATAAGCTTATTTTAACTATAAAGCGTGACACAATCGAGACAGGGTGACCATAGCATCACTCATCGGTATAATTTGACCTATGGCAATACTCACACTTAATAATGTTAGTCAATCCTTTGGTGACTTTGATGTATTTAGAGGTGCATCAGGCAGTATCCCAAATGACGGTAAAGTTGGTTTGGTTGGCCCAAATGGGATTGGCAAGACAACCCTTCTTCTCGTTCTTGCTAAAGAAGCTGCCCCCTCAGGTGGGGCTATTCATATGGCAAGAGGAACACGATTGGGGTATTTGCCTCAAGAGGCCTCACGTGCTTTTGCAGATTCAACCAATACAGTTTACCAAGAGCTCACATCTGTTTTTGACGATTTGAAACAATTAGAAGCTAAATTGCAGGATTTGGAAAAACAGATGGCGGATGGCACTGCGTCTAATGAGCTGATGTCCGAATATAGTAGTTTGCAGATTCGCTTTGAGACAGAAGGCGGCTATGATTACGAGATTCGCATAAAACAGGTGCTAACCGGTTTGGGGTTTGCTGAAACCCATTGGACTCTTCCGTTAACACATTTAAGTGGTGGACAAAAAACGCGGGTTCTGCTTGGCCGTTTATTGCTAGAAAAACCTGATTTACTCATATTGGATGAGCCAACAAATCATCTTGATGTTGAAGCCATTGAATGGCTCGAAGGCATGCTTCGCGTTTGGGATGGGGCCATTCTTATTGTGAGCCATGATCGCTACTTTTTAGATCGTGTTGTAAACAATGTATGGGAGCTTGGGCGAGAAGGTATTGAGGCTTATCGGGGCAACTATTCAGCCTATGTTTTACAAAGAAGTGAGCGTTGGGCGATGCGCCAAAGAGAATATGATGACTTTATGGCGCATGTTGATAAGGAAGTGGACTTTATCCGCAAAAACATATCTGGTCAGCGCACTCAAATGGCACAGGGTAAGCTAAGTCGCTTAAGTCGTGAAGTCGCGGCCGTCATCGGTTCTGGGCTAGATGTTTTGGGTGTACTTCGGACAAAGGGATGGCTTTACGTTAAAGAGACGATGGCTGTTGCCCGGGAGGCGCAATCATTTAGCGAGCTTATGCAGCAAATTCCGGAACTGCAGCCTCCTAGAAAGCCGATACATTTAAAAATGAGGCTGACGCCTTCGCATCGTTCCGGCGAGTTGGTGTTGCGGACTAAAGCGTTAGAGATTGGTTATCCAGGCACTTCATTGTTCAAATGTGAAGATATTGAGCTTCGGCGCAAGGAGTGTGCTGCATTAATAGGTTCAAATGGGACGGGCAAGAGTACTTTTCTTAAAACAATTTTAGAGAAACTGGATCCAATAGCGGGTGAATTTCGCTTGGGTGCAAGTTTAGATTTAGCCTATTTTGCTCAGGCACATGATTCACTGAATTTAGAGAATTCAGTTTTAGATGAACTACTGCGGCATAAATCGATGATGATTAGCGAGGCTCGAAATTATTTGGGTCAATTTTTGTTTCGTCAGGACGATGTCTATAAAAAGGTAAGCGCACTTAGCGGTGGTGAGCGTGGGCGTCTAGCTCTTTCAATTTTGGCATTAGAGAAAGCCAATTTTTTGTTGCTGGATGAGCCTACAAATCATTTAGATATTGGTTCACAAGAAGTGCTTCAAGACGCATTAGAAAATTACGAAGGGACAACGTTGATGGTGACGCACGATCGATATTTGGTTGATCGATTGGCGACACAAATTTGGGAGTTACGCCACGGCCGTTTATATGTGTTCAACGGGTCATATAAAGAGTTCTTAGCTGTTCGAGATCGGGAAACGGCCGCTGCAAAAGAACAAGCTGCGATTGCGCGTGCTGAAAACAAAGCGCAGAAAACAGTTGAAAAAGAAAAGCCACAGCTGAGTAAAAACGCCCTTAGACGTCAGGCAGAAGCCCTAGAAGCGTTAGAAAATCGTATTGCAGAAACAGAAGAACAAATAGACAATATTTCAGCTGAGCTGCAAAAGGCGACAGAAGCCCAATCCTTTGATAAGATACAAACGCTTAGCGAGTCGTATTCGCAAGCCGAAGCACAGTTAGAAGAATTGATGACCCAATGGGAGACATTAGCCGATGAGTAATGGTGCAACAGTTCAATTGAAAAATAAAGTCATTGTTGGGTTAACCGGAAATATTGCAACCGGGAAATCGGCCGTGATGCGTTTGGCAGCCGACCATGGGGCTTTAACAATTGATGCAGACAAAGTTGTTCATGACATCATGGAAAGTGACAAAACAATGCAGGCAGCAATTGCCGTTGCATTTGGGTCAGATGTTCGCAAAGAAGACGGCCGTATTGATCGTCGAGCATTGGGAGCTATCGTTTTTAAAGATCCTCAAGCGCTTAAAGATTTAGAGGCCTTGATTCATCCATCCGTGCGCCATGAAGTTGTCAAGCGAATCCAAGAAAGCGACAAAGATATGGTTTTTATTGAAGCCATCAAGCTTTTTGAAGGCGGACTTTCAGAGGCTTGCCAACAGGTATGGGTTACACGATGCGAGAGACAGCGGCAGCTTGATCGTTTGCGCATTTGCCGAGGGATGGAAACAGGGGATGGGGCGGCTCGTATCAAGGCGCAACCCCCGCAAGAAGAAAAAGTGGCCTTGGCTGATATGGTCATTGATACCAATGGCACAATGCGGGATACTGAAATTCAATTTGAAATGGCCTGGAAACGATTGCCGAATAGCAGTGATGTGGATGATGTGACGATCGTTTTGCCGCCTAAACCGGCAGCACCTGTTGCGAAAAAAGAAGAGAAAAAGTCGACTGAAGCGAGTCAAGAAGCACCTGTCGTCAATACAGAATCACCTTCTTCAATTATTAGTAAGCCTGCTGATGCACCTGAAGATTTAGAGGTGCGTCGTGCGAAACCATCTGATATTCCTGGATTATTGTTGCTGATTCAAAGAGCAACAGATGGTAAGAAGAAAATGAAGCGCGCTGAGCTGCTCATGTCACTCAGTGAACGGGGTTATTTTATTGGCCAGGTCGGTTCTGACGTCAGCGCGATGATGGGGTCGAGTATTGACAGCCAGGTCGCTCGGGTTGATGAAATTCACATTTTCCCAATGGAGATGGCAAAGGTGACAGGAACGGCCGTTTTAGCTGAAATCGAAAAGTCAGCCTTTAGCCATATGTGCCAAGTAATTTTTGCATTTATTCCAAATGATGCCCCTGCTGAAATTAAAGAGATTTTCACAGAATCCGGGTATCATGTTGAACCAGAAGAGGAACTCGCCAATAATTGGCGCATGGCCTTAAATGAATCTCGGCCAGAAGGTACATCTTACTTAGTTAAAATTTTGATGGATACGAGAGCGGGGGCGGATTAGTACCTAGTCATTGGTTATTTGTAATTAGGAAAGTATCGTGAAGTGTTTGCGTTGCTTACCTATTTTACAATCGCTTTCTAACTCACTAGGTACAAATTCCCATTAACTATTTTCCCCCAACGAAGCGAGGATTTTTATGCAAATAGTACGTGATTGGATGTATGCGCATCCTAACTTATCGATGTGGTTTGTGTTGGGCACCGGCATGGTTGTTATTTTGCTTTTTTCTGCCCAAGATGTTGATTTAACCGGCAGCCAACGCTTTTGGCTTGTTGTCATCACTTTCTTAGTGGCTGGATTGTGTACGTGGATTATTTCATGGGGAGATGATGAAGACGATGAGGCAGAGCGGTAAATACTCCGTTACAAAAGAGATATTTATATCTTCTGGAGAAGGCGTATTAAAAACTTTGATAACAACGTCGTAAATGAGTAATTAGGTAATTTTCCGATTGTTTTTTGATTTACTCTCTATAATCAAATTTCAAAAATTACCCGATTGAGCGATTCACTTCAAACGATTGAAAGATACCCCTTATGCAAACAGCTCCCCGATCATATGATCCCATTCCATTAGAAACAGTTGAACATTTAAGAACGATTCTTAGCGAATATTTCGAAGTTGGTGATACATCGATTGATGTTCCTGCGAATGGATATGTACGATTCCGTGGGCGATTTATTCTTGAGCTCCCATCTTGCTTTGATCAACTGAAAGAACGGTTTGAAGAGGCTGGCTTCACGCCGATTGTCCGAGAGGATGAAGGCAGAACGGCCGTTATTGCCATCCCTGAAGTGACTGTTGTGACACCTGAAAATTGGGGACTAAGTATTATCCTTTTCGTAGCCACCATTTTTTCAACCATGCTCATTGGTGCAACCTATGTTCAAGAGTCGGCTACAGAAGCGCTGCAAATTTGGCGTGGTTGGCCGTTTAGCTTGAGCATTATGACCATCTTGACAGCACATGAGCTGGGTCATTATTTTGCCGCACGCTATCACAAGGTGCCGGTTTCACCCCCATTTTTTATTCCCCTGCCTTTTTCATTTTCATTTATTGGGACATTGGGTGCGTTTATTCGGCTAAAAGGGCGTGCTCAAAATAAGCGGGTGCTCATGGATATTGGTGCATCTGGTCCACTAGCTGGCTTATTATTTGCCTTCCCGATTTTGATTTATGGATTGGCTACCTCTGATGTTGGGCCACTTCCAACTGTGCCATACATCCTTGAAGGGAACTCCATTATTTACTTTTTAACGAAGTTTGCCATCTTTCAACAGGTTTTACCGGGCAATGGGGTAGATGTTTCTCTGAATCAAGTGGCGTGGGCTGGTTGGGTTGGCTTGTTGGTGACTGCGTTAAACCTTTTACCTGTTGGGCAGCTTGATGGTGGCCACATGGCGTATGTCATTTTTGGTCAGCGGGCTAAACAGTTTTTCTGGCCGATTATTATTGCCTTGACCGTGCTGTCCATTGTGACATTGACCGTCACGTGGGTCGTTTGGATTGGCCTGCTTTTCTTTTTTGGGCGCGTCCATGCAGAACCGCTTGACGATGTGACGGAGCTTGACCCCAGAAGGCGGGCAATTGCAATCT
>JANQSK010000976.1 GCA_028284105.1 Anaerolineae bacterium | reverse complement strand
TATCGTGGCCGCAATAAAACCAACCCGCAAAGAGCGAGGGGTTGCAACCAATAACAGGGCCAGCATATCTCGACCACTGCTTTCCGTTCCCAAAGGATGTTCAGCAGAGACCTCACCAAAACCGGGTCCTAAATCCCCAGTTATCCAAACTGGAGGCAGGTTCAGCGGCGCAGAAGCGGCCGTAGCCATACTTGTATCCCAAACCAATGGACCAATAAATTGAAGTGAAAACGCAAACAAAATAATGACGATACCAGAGATAAATTTGCCATTGAGCCAAGGATTATCAAATCGATTAAAACGACTCGTTGTCTTTGGTTGTGAAGGTTGAGTTGACGCTGCAGTAGTCATCCTAGCTCCTTTCGTACGTAATGCGCGGATCAATTAATGGATACGCCAAATCAATAATTAAAACGGCAAAGGCCACGCCTAAAATCAAGTAAAACACAATGCCTTGGATCAAGTTAAAATCTGAATTCAAAATCCCTTGATACAGCAAGAAGCCCAAGCCCGGATAGGTAAAAATGACCTCCACAATGACGGAACCAGAAGCAATACTGCCAAGTGTCAAAGCAAGGGCCGTCATTTGAGGCAAAATACCGTTCCGAATACCATATCGAGCAAAGACACGACTGGGTTTAAGCCCTTTAGCTTCAGCTAAAACCATGTAATCTTGCCCATCAATCGTGATCATCATCCCTCTCATCCCCAAAGCCCAAAAGCCCATGGTGGTAAGGACAATCGCAAATGCTGGTAATGTGCCGTGTCGAATAACACTAAGAATAAAATCAAGGTTAAACGCGGGGGTCATGCCACGGCCGTATGCGCCTGCAAAGGGGAACCACTCGACCCTAAAAGCAAATAAGAAGATAAGTAAGATGCCCAGCATAAATGGGGGAATCGCTGTAAATACGATGGTTGCTGGTAAAAGCCGGCGAACCCAGTTTGGGGCTGGACGCCACGCAATAAGTGCCCCGACCAGATTGCCAAGAAAGAAGGAAATTAATGTCGATAAAATCAGCAACCCAATCGTCCACGGTGCAGAGCGAGCCACAAGATCATCAACTTCAGCAGGGAAGAAGGCGAGAGAGAATCCCGTATCAAAGCGGAGCAAATTTCCTAAATATCGAAAATATTGAATGTGCATCGGGGCATCAAGCCCAAATCTGGCTCGCCATGCTTCGATCATTTGATCCGCATTTTCAACCGAACCACCCTGGGCAATCATCCGCCCAATGGTAGCCGTAATGGGGTCACCGGGTGCTAGCCGAGGCACAATGAAGATAATGGTTGCCCCCAGCCATACCGTCACCAAAAACATGCCGACTCTTTTTAGAACATACTCTTTTGTTAAGCCGCCCATTTCCTACCTCTTCATTCGACTAATCATACCTGACAGGTTTTTCGATTATTTATAGAACCAATATCAGGTCGAAGCCTGTCGGTATACGATGTAATGTACAAGTGTACCTAAAGAAAGAGAGTGACAAAACAAAACTGTTTTTTGCTTTGCCACTCTATTCTTCTAGCACGATATCAACGGCCGTAACCTATTGAGCAGGCTCCAAGTTGTGAATAATCACATGTGTACTTTGCCACCATGTTGGTGGGTGAATATATGGATTATCAGCAGAAGGCCAGTTGGTCCAATAGGTTTGATTGAAAGGAATAATCTTCTTAGCCTGCGTCACAGGGATAATTGGCATTTCTTCCATGAAGATATTTGCCGCTTCTACGAAAAGATCATCAATCGCTGGGTCACCCAATGGCAAGACACCAATTTGGTCAACCAAAGCACTGTACTCATCATTTTCCCAGCGCCAAGCATTTGAGCTTGCACGCTCGCCAACAGGAACCACATGGCTCACATTCAATGTATTCATTGAAGCCCAAGGTTCGTTAATAGAACCACAGGTTTGCCAACCACTACGAGATTCATAGTTACCGTTGAAGAAGTTATCCCAGAAGGTACCATAAGCAACGTTACCTGCTGTTGCGTTAATACCAATTCGTTGCCACTGTTCAACGACAACTTGTGCAATCTTTTGATTTTCAAGCAATGGCTCAGGAGTTTGAATGTGGATTGCTAATTGTTGCCCATCTTTTTCATAGTAGCCATCATCATTGAGCGCGTATCCATTGGCTTCAATGATCGCTTTTGCTTGATCCGGATCATGCGTTGTAATTGGGCTGGTATCAATCAGATCAACATATGGATTCAAAGCTGAGTAAGCTGGGAAGAAGAATTCTGAAGGTAAGGTTGCGCCTTCATAACCAATCGTCACAATTTCATCACGGTCGACAGCAAAGTTCAAAGCGCGACGCATATCAGCATTGTTCCAAGGTTCAACAGTGAGGTTCAACTCAATGTTACGAGCACAAGGATCTGGCCATGCGTATGGCAGGTCTGAGAAATAAGCGATTGCATTAGGATTGCGCTGTTGCAAGGCGAAGAAAGCACCTAGGCTAATGTCCATCAAGCTGTCTAAACCATCGCTAGACATCGCGGCAACCTTGGTATCTTCTGTACCGAACGTTGTCCAAACCAAACGTTCTGGCGCTGGCAAGTCCTCAAAACCGGCTTCAACACCCCACCAATCATCATTGCGGGTGTAAACAAATTCAGTTTCGCTCGCACTTTCAAGCAAATATGGTCCGGTAAATACTGGCCAACCTTGATCTGGATCGTAGTTTGTGAATGTAATGGGGTCTTGATCAGCCCAAATGTGTTCAGGCATGATATTGTGACGGCCGTAAATTTTTACAGCAAAATGATCGAGTACAAACCGAGGATTGGCCCCAGTCAAATTGAATTGCGTTGTTAAATCATCAACTTGTTCAACACTCGCTACCCAAGTATTGATTTCACCAGCCATATCAAGATCAGGGTTTTCAAGAAGCATATTCATCGTGAAAACAACGTCTTCTGCATTCATGGCTTCTCCATCGCTCCATTTGATACCTTCGCGAAGTGTAATGGTCCACACGTCGTTCGCATCATTTTGTGAGAAGCTTTCAGCTAGCCAAGGCATAATTTCACCTGACTCATAGTTCAAAATGAAGAGAGGCTCCATCATAGCTTGGTGTAGACCCATATCTTCACGTGCCCCTGGAATGTATGGATTCCAGCTTGTTGGATCAGGGACTCGACCACCACCAATATCAAAAATAACGGTATTGCGGCGGAGCAGTTCACTTTCTGGCAAATCTGCTTCAACTTCAACGACGGTCTCTACCACACGCGTGACTTCAACCTCTTCGGTCACAGTCTCAGTGATCACTTCACCATCTACCACACGCGTGACTTCAACTTCTTCAGTCACAATTTCGGTTTCAGTGACAACACGTGTTACCTCAACGACTTCTGGTGAACAGGCTGTTATTAACAACAAGCCCATCATCAAAAAAAGTAAAAACCATATTTTTTGTTTCATTCTTTTCTCCTCAGAATTTTTTGGCCGTCCAGCAAAATAACAACATACTGAAAGAAACCGGAAACGGCCGATACTTTATCAATCGCTATGATTTGGTTTTTTGATTTGTTGATCGGTGATTTTCAATCCATCAACACCTCCAAATCAGATGATGCGAGCCCAATATGAAAAAGAAGTCTCGCTCTTGATACGAAATTGGTTGAAGATGCGGTCTATATTGAGTTTTGTGATAACTAAAAATTAGATGTAAGCGGCTGCTTCTCCGTCAGCCAAAATAACAAGAACTGAATGAATGCGCATTCATGAATGCGCATTCATAGCTTATAGGACGTCTTTTATTTTGTCAATAGAAGATTTTTAGTTGACGTTGCACACAAATTCCTATATACATTGCATCCGTATTCAAATTGACAGTTAAGTGGAGAACAAACGCGGATGGAATTCAAACAGCACTGCAAAAGTTCTTGTTCTCCAATAAGTAAATCACACTTACCACCAGGTCATTCATAATCTATTTGTGATTTACTTAAGGAATAATATGGCTCAACAATCTGTGACCTCTTATGATGTGGCTCACTTAGCAGGTGTTTCTCAACCGACAGTATCTCGGGCATTTGATCCAAACGGCAATATCTCCCCGAGGACTCGAGAGAAGGTATTGGAGGCAGCAAAGCAGCTAGGCTATGAGCCGAACGCCATCGCCCGAGGATTGACGACTCAGCGAACAGATATTGTCGGCATCATTATGGGGAATATGACCCGCAGCCATTTCTACCCCCCTGTTCTTGTAGAATTTACACGTCGATTGCAGTCGCTTGGGAAACAAGTCTTGCTTTTCAACTCACATGAGACCAGACCGGTTGATGAAATCATGCCGCGAATCATGAGTTATCGTGTAGATGCCCTCATAATTGCCTCCACAACGCCAGGTCGTGAGCTTATCGATCGATTCACAAACAAGGGAACTCCCGTTGTGATGCTCAACCGCATTGTTCCTGAAACAAGTGCCAATGCTGTTTCAAGTGATAATGTGGCTGGTGCTCGAATGGTCGCAGATGCGTTACTTGATGCTGGGCATAAAAAGCTTGGCTTCTTAGCTGGCGTTGGCGTCACCTCAACAAACACCTTACGTAAAAAAGGGTTTGTCGATCGCTTACATGAACGTGGTTGCCAAAATATTCTGATTGACCAAGGGGAATACACCTATGATTCTGGCTATGAGGCTGGGCTGCGCTTGCTCGATCGAGATGACCCACCTGATGGTATCTTTTGTGCAGCAGACATTATGGCACTCGGTTTAATGGATGCAGCACGCTTTAAGCTTGGCATCAAAATACCAGATGAGCTATCTGTTATCGGGTATGATGATATTCCCATGGCAAAATGGCCAACATATGGCCTAACCACGATTCATCAATCGGTAACAAAAATGGTAGAAACGGCCGTTGATCTCATTACCCCTTCAAAAGACGAATTAAAAACTGGCCAAGTCATCCTCCTTCCCGGAGAGCTCGTCTACCGAAGCTCAGCCAGAAAACCAAACAAACAGGAGTAAATCATGAAAATCAAATGGCTCGCTCATGCCTCTTTCTTAATCGAAGGGGATAACTTACGAATCATAACTGATCCATTCGAACCGAATGACATCATGAACCTGCCCCCAGTCACCGAACCAGCCGATATCGTTGTGCGAAGCTCAGATGATGATGAAGCCCATTGCTATATTGATTCGATCCCAGCGGGATTTGACCTTGTTACAGCCACAGAGATTGTTGACAGCGGTGCCACCGCCAAAGGTGTCTCCTTTTCATCTATTTGGTCACAAGAAAGTCTGACAAAAGAAGACAACATCATTCGCGACAATGCCATGTATCGCTTCACATTGGAAGGCATCA
>JANQSK010000973.1 GCA_028284105.1 Anaerolineae bacterium | reverse complement strand
AGCGGTGTATTTTCAGGAACGATGAGAATCGGTTTTTCCCATGACGGAACATTTTTATGAAGTTGTTTAGGTAAATCTTCAAACAATATGATTCCGGAGACGCCAATGGTGAGGAGTTCCTGTAGTCTGACGCTCAGTATTGTTGCATCTACCTGTGATTGAAGATTTTGTGGAATAATGACTAGGTCATCAGGTTGGGCTTGCAGTGATAAATCCTGCCAGTTCGTCAGCATAATCGTCCAGCGGACCGTTTGGCGTAATGAATTTCCATCAGATAATACGGCCGTTTCTAGTGGTAAGGCCATGCGTAAAACATCACTAATGGTAATATTGGTTGATTCTGTTTGATTCGTCATAAAAGTAATTTTCGAATATTCTCAATAATCAAAACACTGAAACCAAGGCGTTTTGTAAATTTCAAAATAAGACAATCTTAAGATGATCCCTTAAGATTGCTAAAAGATTCCTTCAGAAACCTCAAATAACCCAAATTGGGCTATTTATGGACAATATTGCGAGCAATGATGAATTTTTTTAACAGTTGATCACCTATTCATTAAGATCAACTGGTAAGCGGATTATAAAGGTAGTTCCTTCATTTGGCACGCTTACGACATTAATTTCACCACCATGTTGCTCAATAATGCGATGACTTGTGGGTAACCCTAGTCCGGTTCCTTTGCCAGGGTCTTTGGTTGTGTAAAATGGTTCAAAAATGTGGGACATTTCTGCTTCAGAGATGCCCTTGCCATTATCTCTGACAAGAACTTGAACGTGGTTTTTCTCCTCTGAAAGCCGAGTGGTTACTTCAACTTCTCTGTTCTCAGAACCATCTTCAAAAGCATCTTTGGCATTGACAAATAGATTGAGCCAAACGCCTTTTAGATGCTCCCAGCTAGCTACGAGTGCAGGAAGATTGTTGTCAAAATTTAAAATAATGTTGATTGACGCTTGATGGAGTTGATACCGTACTAAATCTAGTGACTGGCCAATGGAAGTGTTGAGATCACCTGAAATGAAATGGTACTGTTCTTGGCGTGCAAAATCTAAAAGTCCACGAACCACATTTGAGGCGCGTTCCCCAGCAAGAGAGATCAATTCAACAGCCTCGTAATTTTCATCCTCTTTGGGAATGACCATTTTGAGCATTTCAGCATTAGCATTTACGGCCGTTAATGGATTATTGATTTCATGTGCCACACCTGCAGCGAGTTGACCAATTGCAGCCAGCTTACCTGCTTGAAGCAAGGATGATTCTAAGCGGCGCTCTTCCGTTCGATCTTGCCACAAAATGACTGCTCTTGCGGAGCTTTTTTGCTTCCCTGGAATAGGATACGCGCTTATATCCCATTCTCTTGGCAGATGATCTTCCCCTTTATAACTCAGGGTCCAACTTTGCATCTCTTTATTTTCAAGCGTCAGCGCAACATGGCAATGTTCACAAGGCGAGTTGCGATTGTAAAAAGTTTTATAACAAAGAGGCCCCACCAAATCTTCTGGTTTTGAATCAAGCTCACTCGCTTTACTTTCATTGACGGTGACAAGTTGCCAATGATCATTAATAGTGTAGATGGGGTGAGGGATGCCATCAATAAGGGCTTGTAAAGTATCGCGGCTTTCCATGATTTGCTGTTGCCGTAAACGAACCCTTTGGAATAACCAGGAGTTTTCAATTGCTTCACTTATAGATATTGCTAGCGATGAAAATAGGTCTAAATCAACCTCGGTGAACAGTCCTTGATGTTTATTGTAGGCACTCAGGACGCCAATGGGCCGATCGCGCACCAGTAACGGGGCAACGATCAGTGATTTGATGGGATGATCCATGGGTGAATCGATTGCCGCATTAAAAGTTTCGCTTGATTCAGGAGAGTTGATAAATACACTACTCTGTTCTTTAAAAACTTTATTGAGAATGCCACCTGATTTGGGAACCGGAGGAATGTTATTTGTGGGTATGATTTGATTATTGGTGAATATTTCTTGATAAGTGAGTTGGCCTCCCTCAACAATGAGGGCACAGGCTGTTTCAATCCCAAGAAGTTCGTTTACACCAATAACGGCCGTTTCCCAAACTTCACTTGTTTCCAAAGATGCGGCCACGGCTTGGCTTAGCTGATTTAAGATGGCCAACTGCTGACTTTGGCGTTGAAGAAGTTTTTCTAATTGTTGCGTACGTAGAATTGTTTTAACACGGGCAAGCAACTCTTGTGGGCGATATGGTTTTGTGACATAGTCATCAGCACCAGCAGTGAGGGCTTCAACTTTTTCACTGCTTCCAGCCGCTGCCGTTAACAAAACAACCCGCGTATAACGTAATTCAGGATGTGATCTAATCCAATTTAATACATCTAAGCCAGAGACATTTGGCATACGCATATCAAGCAGTACCAAATCGATATCAGGATTTTCTACCTGAAGTGATTCTGATAAATAATCGATAGCCTTTTGGCCGTCAGTTGCCAATGTGATGCGAAAATCTTCTTTTTTAGATAGATAATCAACTACAGCCTCAGCTATTTCAGGTTCATCATCAACAACCAAAAGATGAGCCGGCTGATCCGGCACTATTTGATCTGGAGAAGGGGGATGAGGACGTGATGTAGTTAAATTCGGAATAGACATCGTAAAATAACAAAATATGCCCTCCAAGAAAATCAGTTGCTCAAAATACGCAACTTTCTTAGAGGGCTTAAATTAAAAAGCTTGATGCATTTAACCCAGAGGGTTTTGTGCATTTGTTGCAAAAGTATAACCGTGCCCTTGAATCGTACGAATGTAGATCGGCTGACTAGGTGCGGGTTCAATCTTTTCGCGTAAGTTCTTAATGTGTGCTCTTACCAGTTCTGGACTACCTGTGTCGGGGGGGTAATCCCATACATCTTGTAGCAGTTGTTGGCTATTAAACACTTCATCTGCATGACTCATTAAGTGATACAAAAGATCAAACTGTACATTTGTCAACAGGGCATCACCGTGTGGTGTCGTGACCTTAAATGTTCGGCAATCAAGGCGAACATCTCCCGCATCAACATGATTCGGTTTTTCTGGCTTTGCTGATTTATCACCGCTACGGCGCAGAATCGCTTTAACACGAAGCTGAAGCTCTTCCATATTAAATGGTTTGCTTAAATAATCATCAGCTCCGGCACGGAACCCTTCGATTTTATCTTCATCTTTTGCTTTTGCAGTTAGAAATAAGACGGGCAAGTCTTTGAGCAAAGGATCTCCACGAATCTGCCTGCACACTTGGTAACCATCGGCACCAGGCATCATAATATCCAGAACAAAGAGGTCAGGTTGATGTCGTCTTGCCAGTTGAAGGCCTTCGGTGCCGCTTTGGGCGACCATCACCTGGTAGTTATACATCTTTAAAGCTCTCTGCAGCGTTCTAGACACCAGTTCATCATCGTCGATAACAAGTATCGTTGCCATATGAATGTCCTTTACTTGAGGAAATCACGATTCGTCAAAGTGACCGAAATAATATGCGATTTTCCAAACTACAATATTCTGTAAAGTTCACAACATATCTTTAAATAAGACAGGGTATCAATGTGAAATTTACTTGGTGAAAATCAAAATTTTGCCATTGCTCTTTCAAGACAGTCCTTAATTTTCACAAAAAGCTTCTACGCTTGAAACACATTCTCCAATAGAGGAGAACCCTCATTGTACAAATGACTGCTTGCCACCATCTATTTGGAAACCGCTTTGTCATACGTTTTATGAGGAGGTGCTTTGCTGGAACAATCTCAATTGTTATGTGAACACCTTATGTCATTATAGCAGATTTTAAGTACTATTTGCACGTGGTTTTTTGTGTAGGACTAAAGTACTTGTAAAGAAGGGGATGTGATCAAGATGGTCATTAGCAAAAGGCGAAGAGTTTCAACCATCTTGCTAATGACCAATTAGTATTTCTAGAGCAATAATCGCATTGGATTTTCTAAAATTTGCTTTAAGGTTTGCATATATTGGGCAGCTTCTGCACCATCCGTGACGCGATGATCGGCAGAAATAGTTGCTTTCATGCGTGTGCCAATGGTGATTTCATCATCGACAACAACTGGGACTTTCTTTGCAGAGCCAACAGCCAATATTGCAGCATTTGGTGGATTGATGATGGCAACAAAGTGATCAACGTCGAATGCACCTAAATTACTGACTGTAAAAGTAGAGCCTTCAACATCTGATGGTAGCACTTTGCCCTCACGAGCTCTCCCAATCATATCTTTATGATCTTTTGCCACTTTTGACATTGTTGAGACGTCAGTGTTTTTCTGGACGATGGTGAGTAAACCACCTTCAACAGCGACGGCCGAACCAATATTGATATCGTTGTGATAAACAATTTTGTCACCAGCAAATGAGGCATTGATATTTGGATATTGCTGAAGTGCAATTGCGGCTGCTTTTACCACCAAGTCATTCACTGACACTTTATCCTCAGGATCGAGTGAGGCATTGATCTGCTTGCGTAATGCTAAAGCATCTGCCATATCGATGTCTGTTGTGACTTGGAAATGCGGAACAGTCGTTTTGCTTTCAACCATGCGACGGGCAATTGCTTTACGCATGCGTGACAAGGGTTCTTCAGTCGTATTCGGGCCAGTCGGTACTTCGTGTGCAACCACGGGTTGAGTAGCAACTGGTGCTG
>JANQSK010000965.1 GCA_028284105.1 Anaerolineae bacterium | reverse complement strand
TGTTGGTTTTGATACTAAAACGGCCGTTCATCAGCTTTGCTCGTTCACTCATACCGACAATCCCAAATCGATCATCTGATGTCTGCTCAGGGTCAAACCCTTGCCCGTTGTCTGAAATCAATAATGTGAGCAAACCATTGGCATGAGAAATTTGAAGCGTAACGGCCGTTGCTTCTGCGTGTCGTTGAATATTTGTAAGCGCCTCTTGAACGATGCGATAAAGTCCTGTTTCAACATTGGGCGCCAATGGAGGGCAATCAACACGTAGTGTCACATCAAAGGTGAATTTGCTTGATTGAGTTAATGAGCCTAAGGCGTCAGGCAATGATTTCTCTTCCAAAATAGTGGCGCGTAGATCCATGACAGACCGTCGGGCTTCTTCCAGATTGGCACGCGTCAAAGCAAGCGCTTGTTGAATGGTGTCTTGAATTTTTTGCTTATCCATATCAGCTTCGAGCATGGCATCAGCTGATTCAAGCTGGAGAGAAACGGCCGTTAATCCTTGGGCGAGCGTATCATGAATTTCTCGAGCTAATCGGTTCCGTTCTTCCACCACCCCAAGCTGACTGCTTTGACTAAACAATCGTGAGCGTTCAACAGCAATTCCCAACATGTCACCGATTGTGTTCAAAAGCTGTAAATCTTCAGTGGAGAGGCCACACCAATCAGCGCTAGCGACATTAAGAACACCAAGCTTTTTGCCATGTGCCCGTACAGGGATAGAAGCGTGGTACAAGAGACCATCAGTTCCCTCTGCTACGCCCACCAAGCGACTACATTCAATTTCATTCACGTTAGCCGCACCAGCTGTATCATCTTCTAAAAAAGTGCGCAGGCAGTAACAAGAGCCCATCATTTTATGCGGATTTTGTTCTAAAACGGGAGGTAGGTTTTGAGCTGCAGCAAGATAGGAGCGATTAGACCCCTCGTGAAACAGCCATAGCCAGCCTGATTCCAAATCAAACAGCTTCGCAACTTCTGACAAAATAGCTGGAAGCGCTTGTGACAAATTGACTGATTGATTTAATGCTCGGGCAATTACATTGAGAATAGATAATTCTCGATTTCGCCGCCGCAACAACACCGCATCATTCCCCATAGGGTCAGTGTACATCAAAACGGCAGGTCAGGCATTTGCAAAAGATGATTAAATATTGGGTTATTGGTTTATTAGTATATTGGGTAATTACCTAGATTCAGTCGTTTAGACTATCACAGTCTAGCGATTCATCTAAGCGATTAGGGTTTAAGCAGCCGATGGCAGGAACGGCCGTATCTTGTAATAAATAGGTTCCATTTGCAAACACGCTCCCACCAAATCCACAATCAAAGGGTTCCCCAATTTGCACAACTTCCAAAACTTTAATCGATTTGAACTCAAATACTAAATGACATTCCCCTCGGTCGGAGGAAAAAACGGCCGTTTTTTGAGATGTGTCATCAAACAAAATCGTGTCTGTTGCATACCCGATATTGTAAGAAGGAGCCCCATTATTACAGTTTAATTCAAACTCTAACTGATCAAATGGCTCGCCACTTTTCAAATGATGGATGCTGATTTGGCATCCTGCCCCAGGAAACTGTTCTTGATCTCTCAAAACCAAATAAATACCAGAAAAATCATGCTCTGGCGAAATGGCTTCCGACTCTGTATCAATCACAACAGGGATTTCGACTGTTGCTACTTGCTCAATCACAACCGGCACCTCTACAGTCACAATCGTTTCAGCAAAAACAGGCACCTCAACAGTAACAGCACGCTCAACTTCAATCGTTTGAATATCAGGTTGACGGCAAGAAAAAAGAAAAAAGATAACCAGCAACACTGCAATCTTTTTACAAATGGGCACGAATTGCCTCAAGATTAAGATGACTAGGATAAAGCGGCAAATTCCACGCTTCTTCAAGCGGCACCCATTCAAAAATATATTGATTGTTCTCAGAATGCGCCTCAGCCTCTGGGCCACCAAGTTGGAGTTCTCCGCTAAATTCAGTCACCAAATAAACATGATTTGTAAAAAGGGGATTGATTTTTTCTTCCAATAGCTTAGGGCCTAAGGTAATATCGAAATTCGTCTCTTCTTTGGCTTCTCGGACGGCCGCTTGTTCAGGTGTTTCACCCGCTTCAATTCCGCCACCTGGCACAATGTAATAAATGCGATTTCCATTTCGAATTCGCTTAAATAAAAGCACTTTGCCATCTTTTACAATAATCAACGTGGCGCGTTTAACATCATAGGATTCATTTAATCGACCCAATAATCCTAGCGCTCGGTCAGGATAATCAGAAACGAGACCATCAACACCTAAATTTAGCAATCGCTGCATATCCTCAAGCTCATTGACTGTCCACACATGAACGGCCGTATTCTTTCGATGACACGCCTCCACAAATGATTGCGTGACTAAATGAATGTTCTTTTCCCATTCGGGAATCTGGAAATTTAGCCCTTGTCCACGATACAGACCGCTAAGCCAAAGCTTGTTAAGCGCAAACATGAGCCGCACTTCATTGGCAGATCCGGCCGTGACAACTTCTGGAATTTCTTTGCGAAATGCGCGTACCGTCTCATTTTCAAACGATCCCACACACATTCGCTCTTCCATCTTGTAATCACGGATTAAA
>JANQSK010000944.1 GCA_028284105.1 Anaerolineae bacterium | reverse complement strand
ACTTGTGCCTCAACCCCAGCTTTCAAAAGACCTGCTTTGGGTAAGGCAAGTGTTATTGTGGCTGTCGCTTTGATGGCCGGTTCAAATACGGTTCCTGTTGTCGTATCAACTCCGGATGGGGCATCAAGTGCCAATATGGGCGCTCCGCTGTTGTTGGCCCAATTAATGAGAGAAACGGCCGTTCCTCGCGGTGCACCTTTCAAACTATAGCCAATCACCCCATCTAAAATTAAATCTGGCTTCTCTTGCTGCTCAATCATCTCGGCAGAATGAACAGAAATTCCCATTTGGCGCAATATATTGAGTTGATGTTTGGGAATTGGTGTAAAGGCATCATCGGATTTAGTGACAAAAACAGAAACCTGCGCCCCATAATTATGCAACCGGCGGGCAGCAACCATCGCCCCACCTCCATTCCCACCAGTTCCAGCCATTACAACCACTCTCTTCTCTCTTGGGTTGCCATCCAAAAAACGGTCTCGCGCTAAATGGGCCAAATTTCGCCCTGCATTTTCCATCATCTGAATCAACAAAATGTGAAAATCTTCTATCATTGCCCGATCAACTTCGATCATCTGGTCAGTATCAACAAAAGGAACGTTTTCAATAAAAGGTATATTCATACTTAAATATCTCTTGGCTCAATTGGATAAATGAAAATAAAGTAATGCGTGAACTTTTTGAATGATTTTCATTTACTTTTTCTTGAAGTTTTTTACAATCATATCGTACTTTAGTTGAAGGCGTCGTCGTTTATGCGACGGTAAGTGCATTATGACAAAACCTCATCAAATAAAATTGTTTGAACGTGATGGCTCATCACAAATAACTCGGTTTGGGCAGAGTTCTGTCACATTTAAGCAGGCCAAATCTATTTTGACGCCTACCTCAGGCTTTCTGGATACCTATGACTATTCGCTGAACCCTTATTCTGGCTGTGCCTTTGCGTGCAATTATTGCTACGCCGCATTTTTTAATTGGGATAAATCTAAACAAGATAATTGGGGATATTGGGTTGAAGTCAAGGAAAATGCCCTCGCCGTGCTTCAAAAGAAAAGAAAACGGCCGTTAATCAACAAAACAATCTATCTATCCAGCGTCACCGATCCATATCAACCAATTGAAAAGAAGCTGGCGCTCACGAGAAGTTTACTCAAAGAGCTCGAACAATATCATCAGGTCAATTTAGTCATCCAAACCAGAAGCCCGCTTGTGGTTCGAGACATAGACATCCTTCAAAAAATGCCAAATGTTCAAGTGAATATGACCGTCACAACAGATAGCAACAAGGTCAGAAAGGTATTCGAACCAAGCTGCCCAAGCCATAAACAACGACTTAAAGCCATCAAGAAGGTCAAAGAAGTAGGAATTGGCTCCTGTATCACGATGACCCCATTATTACCCGTTGAAGATGCCCATGCTTTTGGAAAACTGATTGCAGAAACGGCCGTTGATCACACAATCGTTCAATATTTTCACGCCACAAAAGGCAAATTTGTCGCAGGAACACGAAATGAAGCGTTAAGTCTAATAAACCAAATGGGCTGGACACCTGAAAAGTACGAAGAGGTCAAATCAATCCTCAAACAGTACCTACCCAATCTAACCGAAGGAAAAGACGGCTTCGCTCAAAAATAATTATGCACAATCCCAATCATCCCTCTAACTCTACGGCAAAAGGCCTACACAATATTGTCTACGGATTCTTCTTATTTCTATCTGTATTTTTTGGAATCGGTATTTTGCGAGGCATGCTCGCCAATACAGGGTTTTCGAACATAATAAGCTACATTTGCGGCGCTTTACTTTTACCTTCTTTATTTTTTGCAATCATCACTTGGCATGGCATAAAGGAATTATTAAGAGAGTTTCCAAATAGCTCCTCTATCAAAGCAGTTTTGGTATTCCTGCTACTTATTCCTTTACTTCCAATACTGCCCTTGCTCGAATTTGCGGCTTTGTTTTACAGAAATCCAAAAGCCAATTCTTCCCAAATTGATACGCACGCTTCTACAAATAATTCACCTCAAAAGAGTATCAATCTTATTGGAATCATCGTTTTTTGTGTGGTGATGTTACTTTTAGCCGGTTTGTTTTTGTCCCTGTTTAATACGGCCGTTTCTCTTCCTATCATCGCCCAGAGAATGGTCGTGACAGGCTTGATTTATGGTAGCGTAATTTGGGTACTCATCCGACTCGATATCATGAGTGAACCTGACCAAACTTCTAGCCCTTTGTTTAATATTATCTCAAGATTTCTATAGCTTCGTACAGTTTCACCACTTTCACCATTTTGACACTCAGGTAAAATAGCTTCAAATTTCCAGAATTTAGTGTAGATTCGTATTCTACCAAGGCGTTTTATGGACAATAAAGAATCAATTGAAGCAATCGCCAATGGGTATCACGAAAATCCCTTTGGACTACTTGGGCCACATCAAACAGATGCAGGTCTCTTAATTCACACCTTTCAACCCCAAGCCGCAGAAGTCACCATCAAATGGGCAGATGGGGAAGAACAACCCATGACCAAGTTGCACCTTAATGGTGTTTTTAGCTTAGAAAGTCAAAAAAAATCTAAAACAGATAAATACAGTTACCAGATCACCGATCATCAAGGGTATCAATATGAATTAAAAGACCCATATGCCTATCCTTCACTCCTAAAAGAGGATGATCTCTATCTCCATGGAGAAGGCACAAATCTCAGAATGTATGACTTTTTAGGCGCACACATTCGGGAAGTGGATGGAATAAAGGGTGTTTTATTCTCCGTTTGGGCACCCAGCGCTTTCAGAGTCAGTGTTGTCGGGCAATTTAATAATTGGGATGGGCGACGACATCCAATGCGGCATCATTATGGGGTCGGTATTTGGGAACTTTTTATTCCTGGCTTAGAGCAAGGCGAGCTGTATAAGTTTGAAATAAAAACAAACTATAAAGAATATACAGTCGTTAAATCTGATCCTGTCGGCTTCTTTAGCGAAATGCGTCCCAAAACTGCCTCCATTGTGTGGGATATAGATACCTACAA
>JANQSK010000926.1 GCA_028284105.1 Anaerolineae bacterium | reverse complement strand
CTCAGAAAACCCCTTAACCCGGTCAGGAAAAAGCATCATGGCAAAGCTGGAGGCTCCTGCTGTGAACTGATTATCTTCAAAGGTAAGAGCTTGACCATCCATAACGCTGGCGGTGACATTTTTAAACCCTGCTGCATTGATGCGTTTTCGAAGTTGTTCAATCATACCTGGCGAGTAGTCTATGGCGTGCACGAATTGAGCATGCTCAGCTAATGTTTTAGTTAGCGCTCCCGTTCCCGCGCCTACTTCAATTATTTCGGTGTCGGGCTTGGGTTTGAGGCGTTCTAAGAATGCAATGCCAAATGGTTCCATAACGACTGGAACAACCTTTTCATCATACCCTTGGCTGACACGATTCCATCCTTCTGGTGATTCAAGAGAGCGTTTTTGATTAGACATTGAGCATTTCTCCAGAAATAAATTCTTGGGCATGATTTTCTTTAATAAAAGATAAGGTTAGCATTGTCATGACCAATAATCGGATTACAGACAATAGAAAATGAAGCTGGATGCTAAGTGGGGGATATTGGAGGCCAACTATCGTTTCTAAAATCATGGCAACCAGCCCAATTAAAATCCATTTTGCCCAAATTTCACGAAGTGCGGAGCTGAAAATTTCACGTCGAGGCAGACGTGTCTCTCCTGGAAAAATTGTGCAAACAGTTATTGTGACGAGCATTATATATAGAATTGCCGTTGCGCTGGCAGCAGTTCCTAGCAAAACTGTGTTCTTGGGAAATTGCGAAACGATAAATTCAACGCCAGCGCCAAATACAGCAATGATTGGTAAGCTGAGTAAAACAAAAAAGATAAAAGAAAGCCACTGTTTAAATGAGGTCTCTTCTAGATTAAAGGCTTGATTTTGGGACGCACGGCCAATACCAAAGATGATGAATTGATGAACAAAAAGCATCAAAATCATTGCACCAAAAAATAAAATGAATTCGAATAATGGTGAAGCTATTTGGGAATTTGTGAGTGGGTCAATGGCAAAGGCAAAAATTATGTAAAAAAGCGCAAACCATAGCAAGTGCGGTTTTTTAAACCAGATTGAGATGGCATTTAGCAGGAGAGCAGAGAACTGAGACATGATTCATTACCTTGAAGTGAACGTGTACTGACATTGATCCCGATTAATTCGAAAATCTAGTTTTTTCAAAATAGGATTTGCTGACAATTAATGTAGCTTACTGCAATGGTGATTGCTTGGTCAAGCTGTGCTCTGCAAACCTACCGTCCAGCGGGATTTTTCCTTTCCAAAATGTACTGGATCATCTTTTGAGCTCTTGCTTGGCGTGTTTCTACTCTTTTTGCTGAAGCGACAGTGGTTGCAAAGCCTCGCTTTTTGCCTGGGGTAAATGAGTCCCACAGTGCTTTGGCTTCTGAATGTTGGCGTAATGCTTGTTCAAGCTCGGTGGGCATTTCAACATAATCTTGATCACCGATGTTAAATCGCACTTCAATGTCATCCCCCAAGCTAAGCTCATTTTCTTTGAGGAATCTTTGAGACAGCAACAGATAGTAACGCCCTTTGGACGGCTGGAGTGCCCCTTGAAAAGGCAGATTGTGCATCTCCCCTTCCACTCTCAGTCGTGGATATTGCTTCACAGGCAAGATTGAGACAAGTTCATCGGGCAGAAAGATGACGGTGTAATAAAGCTCACCCCGTTTGTTGATCCCAACTGAATGTTTCTGAATACGGCCGTTAAATTCATATTTGTAGTACGACGTGAAGGCATTATCATTCATGCCCTGAGTATAGCAAGATAAAAGGAGGTCTCTATGAAAATCATTGGGTCAGGGTTTGGCAGAACAGGCACACTTTCGATGAAAAAAGCCCTCGAAGAATTGGGGTTTGGTCCTTGTTATCACATGCAAGAAGCGGTTGCCCGACCTAAACATGTCAAGCTTTGGCATGAAATTGCCACTGGTAATCCAGGGAAGTGGTCAGCGATTTTCAAGAACTTTGAGTCAACGGTTGATTTCCCCGCTAGTGTTTATTACAAAGAAATTTTCGAACAGTATCCAGACGCCAAAGTGATTCACACGGTTCGGGAGCCAGAGCGTTGGTACAACAGCACAAAAGAAACAATTTACACGGCCGGTACCATATTCCCGAAATGGCTATTACGGTGGGTTAAACCATTTCGTATTGTGATTGAGATGCAGGATTTGATTATTTGGCAGCGTCTATTTAACGGCCGTTTTGAAGATAAATCATATGCCCTTCAAGTTTTTGAGGATTGGACGGAAGAGGTGAAGCGCGTTGTGCCAGAAGATCAGCTTCTTGTTTTTAGTGTGAAAGAAGGATGGGGCCCGCTCTGTCAATTTTTGAATGTACCGGTACCTAACACCCCATTCCCTCGCGTCAACGATCGGAAATCCATGCAGCGACAGTTGCGACTTGCACACTTCGCAATGCGACTTGGCCCTCTTGTGCTGGCACTCTTAGTTTTTGTGAGTTTGTATTTCTTGTTGCAGTGAGCAATCTTTTTCGGCTAAATTTCTTTTCGAAAGTACCGTTCCACTTCGTCAAAGCCAAGGGCGGCATGCGCTTCTGGGCTGATGGGGTAATCTGGGGTGGTGTCTGAGGCCATTTCGGTGCAGCCTAACTTTTTTGCCCACCCTTCTGCAGTTGCGATTAGCGCTCTGCCAACACCTTTTCCTCGATAATCTTCATCAACAAACCACGCTTCGAGATAGCCAATTCGGTCTGTGTGACAGCCAGGTGCGCTTGTGTGGATGGACAGTTCTACAAGCCCGCAAAGACCACCCTCAGGTCGAACGCAGACAAAAGCTGCCAATAAGGTTGGTAGTGGGGGATCATTGCCGTCGAGAAAATGAGTGACTTCTTGAAGCTCATCTTCTAGATCGGTATCTGGCCATAACGCCAGCCTCATTCTAAGCCACTCTTCTTTATCGGTAGGGATTGCAGGTCGAATGTTCATGATGCTTAATCAGATGATTCCATTTTCTGAAACTGTTGTAGTGTTATGCCATAGAGCAAACGGCCGTTAAATCCGTTGTCCAATTTATAGAAATCACGCTGTAATCCTTCTCGTTCATAGCCACACTTTTCAAGCGTTTTGTATGAGCCTACATTCGCTTCCATACAATCTGCCGTGATTTTGTGGGCACCGAGTTCTTCGAAAGCAAATCGCGTGAGGAAAGTACATACGGCCGTTGCTATTCCTTGACGCCAAGCGTGAACGGGGAGCTGGTAACCGACCTCGAAATTGCCAGTAAGCAGATCATCAGCTTCTAAGCCTCCCATGCCCATAAAACGGCCGTTTTTATCTCTGACAGTAATGTTTGGACTTTTTGGCCACGCCCCTTGTTGAATTGCTTTCTGGATATTTTCAATGATGGGGTCAAAATACCCGTTGTAAACTCGGTCAGAAGAGGGCGCGTAAAATAAAAATTCACCAACTTCGGGGGTGTTTAGCATGGCGGTGATATCAGGCATATCCTCATTTGTAATCAGGCGGATTGTATAGAGGTCATTGAATGGAATTGAAGCGCCTGATTTTAACTGTTCTAAGGTCATTTAATTCTCGCTAAACGTAATGGGTAATGTGTGCGGTCCACGGAATGCAAAACCGGGTAGCCACTCAATCTTTTCATCAACAAGCTTTAAATTGCGACATCGTTGCAAAAGCGTCAAGATGCCCACCTGAGAAACGGTGCGAGCAATGGACACGCCCAAACAGTAATGCGCACCATGGGCAAAGGTGAGATGTCGATTGGGCTGACGGGTCACCAAAAATTCGGTGGGCTGCTCAAATTGGGATTCATCCCGATTGCCTGA
>JANQSK010000912.1 GCA_028284105.1 Anaerolineae bacterium | reverse complement strand
TCTTGTGGGAAAGACGGCCGTTTTCTCGATCGAACACTAACAGGCGGGAAGCGTCTCGCTGGTTGAGTGGCGTTTGGGCAATGAGCTCTTGGGGGAGCTCGTAATCAAAAAGAGAGAGGTCCATTTACTTTTTGCGAGGTGCAGCGCCTTGAGGCACCCAGCCTTCCGGCATTTGAGCACCGTCTCCAAAGAAAAACTCTTCCAATTGAGAGAACAAAAACTCTTGCGCGCGCGGGTCCGCTAGATTTAAGCCATAATGATTGATAATAATCGTTGCTTGACCTTGCCACATTTCCCAACCCTGTTGGGAAACTTCATTGTACAAGCGCTGGCCTAACTCACCTGGAAATGGGGGGCGTGTTAACGCTTCTAAATCGCGGCCTAATTTCACGCAGTGAACCATTGTGATTGTCTTTTCGAATCGAGCCATGTTGCCGATCCTATTGCTGTTTGCGAAAATCGTCAATGAAAAGGAGATAGCTCGTGCGAATTTTATTCTTTGGAATGTTAGGAACGCTTTCTAGCTTACCATTGCTGGCATTGTTAAAGGCAAAAATGGATGTAATTGGCTTAGTTTTGCCGATGGATCGCGTGCCCCCATATTTGTTGAAAGAAAACGGCCGTAAATCCTTCCAAGCTATTGACATTCCACAGACGCCACTCAACCTGCTCTCCCCACAAATTACAACGCTTGAAATTGCAGCCAAATATCAATTGCCACTTTACGCAGTGAGTGATTTCTATGCTCAGGAGACAGTGCAATCGCTCAATAACCTTGCTCCTGACCTAATCTGTGTTTCTTGCTTTTCAAAGCTGTTACCATCCCAAATTTTAGAGATTCCAGCCAAAGGCTGTCTCAATGTTCACCCGTCTCTGTTGCCCCAGCTACGTGGTTCTGCGCCGCTGTTTTGGACTTTTCAAAAGGGGATTCAGCAGACGGGTGTGACAGTGCATCAAATGGATGCGAGGTTTGATACGGGAGATGTGATGGGCCAACGGCCGTTTACTTTCAATGATGGCCTGTTGACGACTGAAGCAGAGTTGCAGCTGGGAACGCTAGGTGGTGACCTGTTGGTGGATGTTGTGACTCAGATTGCAAATGGGACCTCAACAATGACTCCCCAGCCGGAGGGATATCAAGCGGATCCTTGGCCAACCGATGCAGACTTTGTCCTCGATTTAAATTGGTCGGCACAACGGGCATTTAACTTTATGCGTGGGACGATGGGATGGAAACGGCCGTATTTCATAAACATAGACGACCGTAAACATTATTTTCAGATGGCTTTGGGCATTGAGGCACAACAAAGACAAAATCGCCCTCTTGTTCAAGAAGGCGATCGATTTAAAGTTCAATTTTCAGATGGAGTATTAGTTTGCAAATAGGGTTACCGTTTGATCAACCCAATGATCAGGAAGACAACGATTGCTCCAGCAACAGAAGTGATAATCGAGGCTACGACGCCTCCACCAATAGAGATTCCTAAGACGCCAGCGAGCCAACCGCCCACAATCGAGCCGACAATACCAACAATGATGTTTCCAATTAAGCCAAAACCGCCCCCTTTGAGGATTTGACCCGCTAACCAACCTGAAATCGCACCAATAATTAACCAAATAACAAAGCTCATTTTATCTCCTTTTTGTTGAATGGTGAGCAGCACTGAATATGATCGCACTAGCATCATCCATTCTTAAAATGAAACGCTCTAATAGGGTTCCATTGATCAAATGACTTAAAAATATTGACGAATAAATCAGTTAAAAGTCACAATGAAATTAATTAGCTCCTACCTTTTTAGCAAATTCATGAAGCATTTGAGAAGCATTTTGGGTAACTGGTTTGCCATGCCCGAAACAAATCACCTCTGGTTCTAATTTGGCGATCTTGCCAATTGATCTGATGTTTTTTGCCATATCAACGGTCAAAAACTGATAAGGTAATCTCATTTTGATAGGCATGTTAAAAATAGCATCACCACAAAAGAGAACGCGCGTTTGAGGCTGCCAATATGCCATATGCCCAGGGGCATGCCCTGGTGTTGAAACACAGTGCAACCCGTCATAGACATCTTCCAAAATGTCTCCGTCGGCCATTGTGGCGTCAGCAGTCATGTTTTCTAAAATAGTTTCTGGCGGGGTGAATCGGGTAGGTGCACTTGGGATAGGATGTTCGCCTTGAATGGTTGATACCTCCCCTTCAGGAACCATAAGTTTTGCCCCTGTTGCTTTCTGAATCTCAACAATGCCCCCTACATGATCAGGATGAGCATGGGTAATCAAAATTCGGTTTACATCTTCAAGTGAATGCCCGGCAGCCTTGAGTTGCGCCAAAATTTTGCTCCCTGCTGGCGGTATGCTGGCATCAATTAGAGTTAATCCATCCCCTTGAGTTATGAGGTAAACACGACCCACCATTAAGCCTGTGAAAGTGAACACGTTTGGGACAATTTCTTGAAGCATAATTTCTCCTCTGCAAATAATATTTAGTTTTTCTAACTTAGGTTGAATGATGTTTTACTGTTCAAGTAAAATTGAACAAATTCTCCAGATCCAAAACCATTATAGGAGTTCAAAAAATGAGTGCAAAAGTTCAACTGTTTGAAATGACAAGACCTGAGGTAGAAGAGGCCATGGCAAATGGCTTTGATACGGCCGTTGCTACCTTTGGTGCCACAGAACAACATGGTCTTCATCTGCCATTAGGCACGGATGCGATGTGGGGTGAAGAGATTGGACTCCGCGTGACACGTGCGTTGGGGAATGCCCTACAGGTTCCCGGTGTAAGGATCGGCCGTTCAGAACATCATTTGGCCTTCCCTGGCTCCTTAACCTATGGAGAAGAGACATTCAACGGTATTGTGCGTGATATTTGTACGAGCATGGCGCATCATGGCTTTAAACGCATTGTACTTTTGCCAACGCATGGTGGAAACTTTGCACCATTAGGCGCAGCTGCAAAGCTTGTTGAACCCGATCTTCCAAACATTGAGATTATTGCTTACAGTGAACTCTTTCCCTTTGTTGAAGCATTATATGAAGTGGCTGCTCGATTTGGATTTTCGCCAGAACACACGGGTGCTCATGCCGGTGAAAACGAAACTTCGATGATTTTGGCTTTGCGGCCTGAACTTGTGCATATGGACAAGGCGGAGGCTGGATTTATGGGGGATCCAATCAAGGCAGCAGGCGTGTTGTTCAAACATGGATTTAAAGCCGTTTCAGAAAATGGGGTATTGGGAAACCCTGAAGGGGCCACGGCCGAAATTGGAGAAGCTTACTTGGAAGCCATCACCAACTTTTTCGTTGAATTTGTTAATAGCCAAAGAAGCTAAACTTTGAACGACAAGATATCAAAAATTTGGAGCATTATTGGAAGTAGTTAATCCTTAATTCCTTAAATTCTGATAATTCCTGCCAAAGATCATTTGTTACATACTTTATTATTATCAATTTGCCGATTGACTTGATCGCTGCCTTTCGAAAAATAGACCTATAAGCAAAACGGCAACCCCTAGTAGAGGAACAAATGTGAGGGTTGATAACGCATAGGGGAGGGAAAAGCGATCGGCTAGATTCCCGACAACCCATGCCCCGACGCTCGACGGCATCCAAGCGACGCCCATCACTAGAGAGGAGGCAAGCCCAATTGCCCCAGGCCATGCTTCTTGAGCCATGACCAATGAAGCTGGCGTTGTAGCTCCAACAGACACCCCAACCAGTGCTAAAAACACAAACTGCATGGGCCCATTGGACTCAATAAACCCCCAAAAGAAAAGGCTCAAAAGCACCATGCCACCGATGATGACGCGCTCTTGCCCAATTCTGTCTGTTAAACGGCCGCCGATGAGATTGCCAACGCTGGTCATGATAAGAACCAATGAGAAGGCACTCCCGGCTAATGCCAATGCTGTCCCTTGACTGGCATAAAATTCTGGGAGATAGGTCGTAAGTGTTCCCGAGGTCCATGAGCGTGTTCCAACAAGAATCACGATAGGGAGTAACGTCCAAATTGAGCCGTTTTTATTGGCTTCTTTTTTCTTTGAAGGCTGAGAGCTTGTAAGTGGAATTCGGCCTAATGGTGACCAAAGTAGAATGGCTAAAAGGATGCCTACTGGAATTAAAATGACTGTACCCGTTAATCCCCAACCACCGAGAACAAGCCCAAAAAGCAGTGGACATAAGGCTGAGCCAGCGCTGCCGCCAACCGAGAAGTAAGAAACAGACGTGCCTTTCATTCGGTTGCTGGCGAAATTTGCCAGAGCCGCGCCGGCTGGATGGTAGGCAGCGGAGGCTAATTTGGCAAAACCTACCACAACGATGAGCCAGCCGTAGCTACTGACAAAGCCCACAATCCCCATCCCAAGCCCCATCCATACGATACTTAACACCACTTGCTTCTTCGCATTCCAGCGATCAGAAAGCAATCCAAATAGAGGTTGTGTAATGGTGCCTAAGAGCCCCCCAATAAGCGCAATGGTGCCGATTTGTGAATAGGTGAATCCACGCTGAGAGATCAGGAGAGGGTAGACAATGGGTAAGATGTTGGCTAAAAATTCAAGTGAAAAGTGCGTTCCTGCAACGGTTAATGGCAATACAGGCAAGCGTTGTGTAACAGGATGTGCTTTTAAGGTCATGAGAGCCTCCTAACGAATCAACAATTAATCGGTAGCTGTGGCAGCAACGGCCGTTAATCGGGCGGCACGACGTCTAAAAATCAACCAAAAAGCGACTGCGCCAATCACTGTCATGCCTGCGCCATACAAAAACAGTTCTCGATAGCCAAACCAAGCGATGAGATAGCCACCCACAAATGAAGAAATAGCAAAACCACCACCAATCGCCATCTCACCCGCACCCGACATCAAGCTACGCTGTTTATCAGAAACTAGCGCCATGGTAAAGCCCACAAATGAAAGATATCGCAAAGAGCCCATGCTGTTGATGCTTATAAGGGCAATAGCTGCAACGGGCCAAAATGGAATGAGCGCCATCGGTAGAATAAAAATCACAATTAGCCCAAGTGAGATGTGAACCAGTTTGAAATTCCCATAGCGAGTGATAAGCCACGGAATGATAAGTGACATGGGAACGCCCAGTAATCTGCCTAGACCGCTAATAAACCCAATCTGGCTTGTGGGAACCCCCAATGCGTCATCAAAATAAACATTAGAAAATGTGTTGACCACCCCGACACCGCCTGTTTGGAACATGCGTACAACCAAGATGATAGCAACCAATCCGGCCAGTTCGCGCCAATGTGTTGTGATTGCATTGGATGATTCAGGTGAAGAATCATCGTTGCTGTCCATTTGCGGTAGCTTATTCGGTATCAAGTGAATCGCTAAAATGGCTGGCAAGATGATGATGGAAGCGAAAAACATGGGCATCTGATACGGCCGTGCATCGGTTAGGGGTAAATTGAGGAGGTTTCCAAAAAACTGTGGCAAAAGACCCCCAAACCAACTTCCCAAAAATGCAGATAGCGAGAAGACAGCCATTGTGATTGAGAGTGCTTTGTTGTGCCAAGCTGGCTTTGTGATTTCCATCGCGAAGGGGATTTGGTGAACAAAGTAAGCTGATAAACCAATCATCGCCAAAATTCTAGAAGCAATCAGCAAAGCGGCTTGCCCTTCTCCAAAATAGTAGGCAAGTGGAATGCCCAAAATGCCAATAAGGGAAAGTAATTGACCCATTTGGAGCATTTGCCGACTCGAATACCGTTGGACTGCTCCGATTGGCAGACTGACCAAGGCAAAGACAAAAAGACCTGCGGAATTAATCGTACCAATAAACTCTGTGCCGTATCCAAGACGAAGTAAGTATAGGTTGAGCAGGACAGCACTGATGCCTTCAACAGTTGCCCCATAGGCCAGCACGTTGATCAAAAAAAGTTTCATATTTTTCGGAAGACCGCCAAATTCATTCCGAATGATCGTGGGAAAATTACGCAGGTTTTTCATGAGTGACAAGCGAGTCCTTTTTCGGTTGAGGAATCAGGTATAGAACGATTAAAAAGATAACGAGAAACAAAACACCGGTGAGGCTAAGCGCAGCGCGCAAACTGACCCAATAGGCAACACCGGCTCCTAAAAGCGGTGCCAGCACACGCCCTCCGGAAACCAGTGCACTATCAAAGCCAAATACGCTTCCTTCTTCGCCAGGTGTGGTGTATTGAGCGAGGAGGG
>JANQSK010000908.1 GCA_028284105.1 Anaerolineae bacterium | reverse complement strand
AAATGGTGCGTCCAGATGGGGTCACAATCAAGGTCGCATCCCCTTGCCCAACGTTCAGAAAATAGAGATGTAGCTTGCCGTCTGGCTGTGACAACCCCCAATTAAAAACAAGCACTGTCGCTAATACGGCCGTTCCTGCCGTGCCGCGCTGAATGCCATTTTGTTGTAACAACGTCCACAGCTGACGTCGTTTTTTGGCCGGCTGAAACAACACCCAACTGAGACAGACAATGCCTGAATACACAACAAGCGTTTGCACAGGCCCTAAATCAATCGCCACAGAGGCTAAAGGAACTTGCGCCAATAGTTCGACCCAATAGATCGTGTAACGAAGGAATAAACCTGTCACCCAACCAAAAACTACGCCAACAGCAGGGAAGATTGATCCAAAAATGGTCGTTAAGCCTCCCCATAACATCACACCCGGCTGGGCCGGCAAAATAACAGCATTTGCGACCAAACTGACCAATGACAATCGACCAAATGTCGCCATGATCAAAGGCAGGGTCAATATTTGGGCGGTCAAGGTCACAATGACTGACTCGCTCACAATGCCCATCAGCTTTTCGGTCAGTTCACGTTCAAACAGGAGCGCAATACGGCCGTTGACCCAATCCGTCATGGGGTTTGCAAACAGCATGAGGCTGAGTGTAGCGGCAAAGCTCAGCTGGAAGCCCACATCCCAAAGCGCATTTGGATCATGCACCGTAATGATGAATGCCGCCCACAAAAGTGACGCAATCGAAAATGTCGGTCTGCCAAGCCAATAGCTTGTAAACAGGTAAAGACCGCCCATCAAAGCGGCGCGCACGACAGGTGGGTCTGCACCTACCAAGATGGTGTACAAAGCTATGCCTACAGTGGCAAAGATGGCCGTGCCTTTGAGTGATAAAAACGGCCGTGCCATTGCCAAAAGCACCCAAATAATGATGGCGATATTAAACCCAGAAATTGCAATGATGTGGGTCATGCCTGTCGTTTGAAAATCTGCTTCCAATGAGTCGTGCAGGCCATTGTCATCTCCCAGCAAGATGCCAATAAGCAAGGCAGCTTGTGGATCAGCAATCGATTGATTAATGGTTTGTCGGGCTATGGCTTTAATTTGCAATATCTGGGCCCGAATAGGATTGGCTTGATCACTCCCCACAATTTGAATAGCGGGAAAGGTCATAATGGATTGGATACCCTGTCGGGCTAAATAGGCGCGATAGTTAAATTCACCTTCTTCAGGTGGTGTGGTCAAACGGCCGTTTATCTCTAACTCGTCCCCATATTCAATTTCAGGATATCGAAACGCCTGCACAAGAATGATGCCTTGAACGGCCGTTTCTTCATCGTGAATAGTGACCAAATCAGCCCGAACACGCAGCTGAACAAACCGATCTCGGACATCTGGTTCATCAATAACGGTTCCCTTAATGTTGACCGTTAGGTTATCATTATAAAAATCGATGTGATGGGACTTAACAACTGGTACAGCAAATTGATAACGCACCCCCCCCAACAAAGCCATCCCCATGCACATCAACAAAATGGCAATATTTCGGCGATTCCGCAAAAATATCGCCATAGCAAACAAACCAAGGGTTAAAACCATTCCAGTCGGAATTGGCACATCAATTACTGAGGCAAGCCAAATCCCTAAAAACCAGCAGCCGAATAGGGCAACAATCAGCATAATGACCTTATTCTTTACAAAATAATGTAGAAAATGTAGTTCTCAACCTATGAGTAGGACACGAGTCTAGTTGAGTTCGAAAAATCGCTCTGTTACAATTGTATTTTAATAGACATGATTGAGCCAAAAGGTAGTTCCCAAGTCATAATGTCAGAATTTGAACCGCAAAATTATCGTATTCTAGCCGTCGATGACAGCGATGTTGTCTTAAAGATGGTAAAAACAACCCTCGAACGCGCAGGGTTTGATGTTATTGCGGCCCCATCTGGTGAAGAAGCCCTCGATCAAATTCGCAACAATGGATTACCCCATTTAGCAATTGTCGACATCAATATGCCCCTGGGTATGGATGGCTTTGAATTTTGCGAAGCTGTTCTTGAATTTTGTGATTTACCCATCATCATGTTAACGGCCGTTGAAGAGTCAGAAACCATTATTCAAGCTATTGATCAATATGCTGAGGACTACATGACAAAACCGGTGAGTACAGGAGAGCTTATTGCTCGTGTGCGTCGCATTTTGCGCAGTCTTGGCAAGTTTGCTTATCCGCTTGAACAATACACAAAGGTTGATGATTATCTTTCAGTCAATTTTGCAAACTGTGAAGCCAAACTCAATGGTGGCGAGTCAGTTTCCTTAACGCCGACTGAAACCAAGCTGCTGTACATTCTCATGAGATCCTCTGGAAAGTTAATAACCACAGATTTTCTCCTGAAGCGATTGTGGCCTCTCGAAACTGCATTCGAGGATCGTCTCAGAGTGTATGTACATCGTTTACGCAATAAAATTGAACAGGCACCGAACGATCCAACATATATCGTCTCAAAACGACGACGAGGCTATATTTTCTTACCCGCCACTGGTACTAATGGCAATTCCTAAAATCCAGTATGGGTATTAAAATAAATTTTTAGTGGAGAACAAAAGTATTTTGAAATAAAACAGCTTCGTAAAAGTTTTTGTTCTCCTGAAAGTAATTTTCATTAATCAATTTTGTATTCAAGATATTTGTAGAAAATTACTTTAAACATCGAACCAGTCATTCTCTTAATTAAAAACTCCCATCAAGTCATTCATTCAATTTGCTTGATGATTAACGAAAAAACAACACAGAAAAATAACAATTGAAGTGGCGGAACTATGAATTCAAATGGAAACCAATTAAGAATTTTAGCAGTTGACGACGATCCTTTTAATTTAAGAATCGTCAAACATGCGTTGGAACAATCAGATTTTGAGGTTGTGACCGCAGGTTCAGGTGAGGATGCCTTAACCTCCATTCAACGCAAGGGATTGCCTCATTTGGCAATTGTCGATATTCACATGCCCCCCGGCATGAGCGGCTTCGAATTTTGTCGCACCATTCACCAATTTAGTGACTTACCGGTCATCATGTTAACAGCCGTTGGTGAAGAAAACACAGTGGTTGAAGGGCTTGAAAAACATGCCGAAGATTACATTATCAAGCCGTTCGTTCCCGGCGAATTAGTCGCCCGTGTCAACCGCG
>JANQSK010000903.1 GCA_028284105.1 Anaerolineae bacterium | reverse complement strand
GTGACCTTATTCACCTCTGAAATCACAAACATCAACGAGCCGATAGACGTGCAAATTCCTGAAGCATGTGCTCAACAGGCAAATGATTTCCCATATCCTCTATATCCAGATGGATTGATTCAAGCCAGCATGCCAGACCTAGCGGTTGTGCAAGTGGCTGGTGGCGATAAAGCTGCTATTGCGGAATGGTATCAAGCTGAAATGGTGAATGCGGGTTGGACACAAACGGGGCTTCAAGATTTGGGTCAGGTTATTATGATCAACTTTGAAATGAATGGTCAAACCGTAACAATTTCTATAGTCGATGACCCAACGTCTAATGGGGTGGCAATCACGTTTATGAATGGTTAAATGATTACATTGGGGCGAGATGCCTTAGCGTAGAATTGTCAAAATCGCTAAGGCATCCCGCCCCTTCTGGTTTTAATTTTGATTAAATGCTTGTAAATTGCTATCGATAAATCGATTGCCTTCCTCTTGACTTATTATTTCTAGAGCCACCAATCCCGCAACTGCCTCTTCTAAACAACTTTCGAAAGCATCAACAGATTCCCAATTCCCATCATAGCTGCAAGGGATTTCTGGGAAGTTTATACGCTCAGTAGGTTGTACACCGGTCAAACGATTCTTTGTGCCGCCAGGCCAAATGATTTCTAACGTTCCTGAACTGCTTTCACCAAATCCAAATACAGTTTCTAAACTGTGTTGAGAGATATGACTTGAGCCACCTTGAATCGGCATCGTGACGGTATGGCTATTATCTGGCGTGAACTGTAAAACCGCTCCAATCCCGTCACGGTTCACGCGCCCATTTTCAATGAGTCCCGCCGACCCAATCAATTTTGTGGTGAACGAGCCATAGTTGCTTTCCATTGTGTTGAGTTCGACTTCAAGCGTGCCGGGTTGGGTATTTACACCGGTCCAAATGAATCCGTTGCTGGTTGGAATAAAGAGGGGGGCAAAACGGCCGTATTTATCCAACGGATCATCATATTCTAAAGGGCTAGAAAGCATTGGCAGTAATTGAGGCACATTGGTATTTGAACTTGTGACCAAATCGACACGGCCGTCTTTGTCCAAATCGCCAATGGCGACGCCGTGCACAATGCGACGACTGTGGTCAGCCATCGCATCCGTACGCGTTTCAAACTCGCCGGTGCACCCTTTATTCTCCAGCAAGATGCCAGGATTATCAGCGATGGCCATATACTCCATGAAGATACCCCCGTGATACACAATGTCGCTATCGCCATCGTTGTCATAGTCAAAGACCGCATTGCCCCAACCAAATGAGGAAGTTTTTGGATTGTCTACGAGAGGGTCTGAGAAGGTGCCGTCTCCATTGCCAAACAGCCAACGCGAACTTTCTTCTCCAAATTCATAGGGCATTTCCAATGGACCAAATGCGTAATCTCCAAAATTGGAGCCAAAGATATCGATGTTTTGGTCACAGTTGAAATCGCCAAACCCTAGACCCATCCATGAGCCTGTAGAGAATTGGCTGTTGATGATAGGGTTGTCTACAAATTGACCGGTTCCATCATTGAGCAACACGTGCACGAAGGCACGATCAATACCACCACGCATGGCAATGGGGTAGCCACCTTGATCATCGGCAAAGACGATATCAACATCTCCATCTAAATCGACATCCACCATGCTGACACCCCAGGTGATGCCTGCTCCGTCACTGTTTTCCTCAGGAAATCCGGCTAACTGTTGAACCCCAGAGGTTGCACTAACATCTTCAAACTGATTGCTGCCTTGATTTACAAAAAGTTGATTATGCTCCGTTAAATCAAAGGGAACTTCAAAGATGGCGTAAAATTCATGGGTATCAAATGAGTTGCCGACAACAACATCTAATAGACCGTCGCCGTTTACATCCCCCATAGCACAAACGGATGAACTCTTTTTACCACCGGCTAAAACAGTTGTCTCATCTTCTTCGAAAGAGCCATTCCCTAAATTCTCAAAGAAGCGATTTTCTTCGCTTCGACCTAACACGAGGAGGTCGTGGTCTCCATCGTTGTCGGTGTCGCCGTAGCAAACTCCCTGACTGTCTTGAGAAACGGCCGTTACGCCCGCCGCTTCCGCAACATCCTCAAAATACAGCTCACCCGTTTCAGTAAGCTGATTGGAATAAAGTGAATTTGCAGCCCCAGGCCCATTACTCACATAAATATCTAAATCATCATCCCGATCAAAGTCGAAGACGGCAATTCCCGGTAAACCGTGTGGCATGACAGGTAATTCCATTAAATCAGCCATAGTGGCTGGATCACGGCGACTGCTTCGCTGAATGGCCTCAACCTTTGAAAATGTTTCTGATGGAACACGCCCATAATCGATACCAAAGTTGCCCTCTTGAGAAATGATCTCGAAAGCTGAGCCTGCCATAACACGGCGGCTTGACACAAAAACGGTAATGCTCAAGACAATGCCGATGAACAACAAAATAAGAAGAAATCGAGAACGTTTAGTTTTGGACATATGTCCACCTCCAGGTCAATGTGAAATAATTTATCAACTGATGCTCAGAACAAATTTTGAGCATCAGTTGTTAGAAAAATTTATAATGTGTCAGACATCATTTCATTTGAAGATAGTGCTTTGGATAGAACATTTGGGGTTGGCAAATTGGTAAAAAGTTGGTCTGGTAGGGCAATTTGAAAAGCTCCAAAGAGAACAAAAACAATGCCTAGTAAGGCCAGGGGTGTTGGAAGTTCATTGAGCAATAATGCTGCGACACCAATGGCTACAATGGGTTCAAGTGACGTAATAATCAAAGCTTGTGTTGTGGATAGTAGGCGCATACCCTGGGTAAAAAATAAATAGGCTAAACCAGTGCAGAAGATACCTAATCCTAATAGAGGAAATGCATTTTCAATGATTGGCGTAGCCGAGTTAATCGAAGCTAATGGGAATAACAGAATAACTGTGAATATTTGTTGCCAAAAGGTTACGTAAATGTTGGAAACTTTATTCGTTAATGGCTTTGAAGAAATCATCATGACGGCATAGGATACGCCTGCCCCCAAGGCCATCAAATTGCCAAGGAGTAACTCAGACTCTAAAGACAAAGATTGAAATCCGGCGATAAGAAACAGACCTAAGATGGAAAATGTTAAATTTGAAAGTGATTTTGTCGGGATAGATTCATCAAGAAAAAACTTGGAATAAATGACCGAGATACAAGGGGCGATATAGGTCAAAAAGATGGTGTTGGCGACCGTTGTGTGCATAAATGCCCCAATAAAGAGAACGGTCATCACGCAATAGGAGATGCTCGAGACCAACGTTCTACCCGTATATTGAAGGCGAAAAACGCGCCATTCTTTTTTGCTAAAAATAACAGTTAAAATAAATACGATTGCTAATAACGCTCGAATAAATGCGATAGTCTGAATGCTTAGCCCATTGATTTGACGTGTGAAGACACTGATAAATGAAATCAATACTGCATAAGAAATAAGATAAATAAAACCAATAGGGTGGCTCATTACTGTTCCTTTACGATTGAATAAAAAACCTAACTTTGAATACCTATTGAGCATCCTAGATGCGATCCGATCTAAAAACGATCCAACGTAAATCGCTTTACAATGAGTCTGTAAATTGTCGTGAGAAATAGGCATTTTTAGCCCTAAATAGGTTGTTTCTTTGGTTTATGGAAGGAGTATTTGGAGAAATTGTGTTTGATTCATTTAATGCTTTCCACCCTTGCTTGCACACATTATCTATTAGGCAATCATCAACAAGCGATTGAAGAACTTGTACTGCGGACTGAAAGTACCTTTAAGAAAAAATAGATACTTGCCATTGTTGGCATATGTTTCTACAATTTGGATGATTCATAAAAACGCACTGGTAATTTTCACGATGGTTAAGTAACGCACCGAAATAGACACAACAAGAATTCCCTTTATTGCCTTTCGGCATCTACTATTTCGTGTGCATCCCCAATTTGATCACGTGGTGCAAACTTTTGCCCCTATTTAATTCAAAAAAATAACAAGAATTTATTTAAGACGTGCCGTACGTTTATTGTTCTTGTTTGAGGTTGATGGCTTTCTCTTAAATAGCCATCGAAATGTGAGAAAATTAATGAAAATCCAAATACAAACTGCTAACCCGAATGAAGATTATCCTGTTATTGCCAAAATGTGGTCTGACTGGATGGGGTATACCTTAACCGTTCAAGATTTACACGAAGAAGATGAAATTGAAATTTTGGGCAGAATTCGCCAATGGCTGGTTGCTCGAAATGCTGAAAATGAGATTTTAGGGATTGCGTATGTGGCACGATACCCATCGAACCCAAACGGCCGTTTTCATGGCAATATTCTTGTTCAAAAGGCACACTGCAAACTGGGATTTGGTGGTGCGCTGTATGACCAGGTCGAACAATTTATGCGAAAGCATGGTGCAACTGAATGGGTAGGGCGGGTCCGAGAAGAGCACACAGACAGCCTTGCTTATGTTGAAAAGAGAGGCTTTGCAAAACGATTTCACACCTTTGATTCGTCATTAGAATTAAATCGTTTTGATGATCAACAATTCGAAGGCATTGTTGAAGCTGTTGAGGCAAGCGGGATTCGTTTTATAACCTTTGACACTGTGAGCCACGACCCCGAGGCACAGCGAAAGTTATATGAGCTCAATAAGCTTGCTGGATTAAATGAGCCAGCTACGGATGGATTTTCCACATTCGACACCTGGAAGAAAATCGTTTTGACGGCGCCATGGTTTAAGCATGAATATGAATATGTCGCGCTTGATGGTGAAAAATATGTTGGGTTATCGGGCGCATTTCCCACAGATGATCCATGCGTTTATGATAATGGCTTTACAGGGGTTGACCCAGAGTACCAAGGCCGGAAAATTGCCCAAGCGTTAAAACTCCTTTCTATTAAACGAGCCATTCAAGAAGGTGGCACTGAAATTCGAACAGAGAATGATTCTCGGAATGGGCCAATGTTGGCGATTAATACCAAACTTGGCTACAAACCATTCTCTGGAAGCTTCGTTGTTGCTAAAGCCCTTGAAAATTAACTTTCTGCTCAATTTCAATAGGTGACTTTTAGAATTGCGAAGAGTATTTGACCATGAAGTTCAATGAAGAGTTCAAATTTGCAAATATTCTTCGCATATTCACTTTCATTTTGGGTATTATTCCGTATTGAAATCGTTGCATCATCGCTTTGATTCGTTGGGTTAAATCCGCCAATCTTTGTCTATACTTAGGCATGCGGATTATTAGCTTGCTGCTGATTACATTAATATTTTTCAGTATAGGATGTGTGGCTCAACCGAATGTTGTTGAGGTCGAAATGCCAACGGCCGTTTCCCAATTAACTGCCACACCATCAGCCACAAACACCAAAACGCCATTACCGCAACCGACGCAAACGGCCGTTTCAACAGAAACCCCCATACCTCCTGAACCAACACCAACAATCGATAGGGGGGAACCACTGCCTGAAGGTTTGATGTATCAAATCGATCACTCATTTTTTATTGTTCAACAGGATGGGCAATCTGAGTTACTTTTCAATGGGGAAGCTTATTCAGCATATGAGTTGAAAATGTCACCCAATGGAAAACACGTGGCTTACTTTGACTCACATCATCAACTTTGGTTGGTTGAAGTTCAAACAGGAAGTGAAAGACAGTTAGGGATAGAGCATGATCTTAGCTGGCTTTTAAGTTG
>JANQSK010000880.1 GCA_028284105.1 Anaerolineae bacterium | reverse complement strand
ATCCCAGCGCACCTGTGCTTGTCTCATCTGGCAGAGCCAACTTTCATAATTCCATTAGCTCTGCATCCAATGGAGCCCGATTTATTAATGCGACGATTTTTGGTGAATTTGGCTTCTGCGTCTCACAGATCACAGTTTTTAATACCGAAAATCCAAATGAAATTATAAAAAGCTCTGAATTTGATCCGAAAAACTGTCTCCGAGACAGCGCCATTAACAATGCCAACCAACTCTACTTAGTAGGTCAAAGTGGTTTAAAAATCTATGATGTTAGTAACGCTTCAATGCCAGATTTACGCGCACATCTTAAGCCATCACTCCCTGTTACAGACGTTGAAGCCGCTGTACAACATGAGCAATACATCTACGCACTATCAAACGAAGGTCGCGGCACAGTTCTAAATACGATTGACATTTCAAATGCAGAACCTGTACTCGTAGGAGCATCATTGCCACTTGAAGGTGCTTTTCCACTGGATTTATACAAACACAATAATCTTTTAATTGTTTCAAACTGGAACGATGCATTTTGGATTTTTGACATTTCAAATCCTTCCAACCCGCAACTGTTATATTCGCCATCTGAGCCAACGGGATACATTTCACAACTCTATACATTCTCAATATTTGAGGATTTTATCGTTATTCCTGTCATCCAAGAGGACCTAAAAGGTGGACTAGCCATAATTGATATTAGCGACCCACAAAATCCAAAAGAGTTGACGATTTTCGATTCTGGCCAGTATGGTGTCAATGGATTAGTTCGACACGAAGAGTTGCTGTTTGTACTGAATTTAGCTGAACACACCTATATCACAACGATCGATCTATCTGATCCGTCAAACCCCACAATACTTTCACAATTCAAAACACCATATCCTTTTGCCCATTTCAGCTACCAAAATGATATGGTTTATGCATGGTGTGATTATCGAAGCTGTCCAGAGTTTGGTCGCATTAACATGTCTAATCCCTCACAGCCAACATTAGAGCAAGTATGGGAGCTCCCCTTCTCAATTAGGCAGCTCATGCCCATTAATGCACAGCAGCAGATTGCAATGACTTTTGAAGATGGATTGTGGCTTATGGATTTCTCTATTCAGGAATCACCAATTTTTACCGGGCACACACAATTTCCTTCCCCTGGATATGGCGTTAAATTGAGTCAACAAGATAGTAATGTGCTCACTGTGCCAACGGGATGGGGAGGTTTCTATCTGCTTCGAATTGAATAAGATGATGTGATCTTCTGTCAAACTTTTTAAAATCCTCTCCTTACCATTAAAATAATGGTCATGTTGGCCAATCGATTGCGTAAACGACAAAAGCACCTGCGAAAATGGGCAAAGCGGCAAGGTATCACATGCTACCGTCTATACGAAAGAGACATCCCCGAATATCCCTGCATTGTGGATTGGTATGATGGAGAAGCGGTCGTCTGGCTATATGAGCGAAAAAAGGATGAAACGGCCGTTCAGCAAGCCGCCCATCGTCAAGAAACTCTCACTGAAATTCAGGCTGCTCTGAACCTCAAACCAGAGCAAATTTTTGTCAAAGAACGTGCTGTACAGAGCGGTTTAGATCAGCAGTATGAAAAATACGGCCGTTCTCAACACATACGCGTCGTTCAGGAGCAAGGGCTCAACTTTGAAGTCAATCTTAGTGATTATTTAGACACAGGTCTGTTTCTTGATCATCGACCCATGCGTCAATGGGTTCGCGAACGCAGTGATGGCAAGCGAGTGCTAAATCTATTTGCTTACACCGCCTCATTTACAGCCTACGCCATCGCAGGGGGTGCTTCTGCAACAACCACCGTTGACCTTAGCCAAACGTATTGTCAGTGGAGCGAACGCAATCTCAATCTCAATGGGTTTTCAACAAGCAAAGCCCATCAAATCATCGCCCAAGATTGTCTCAAATACCTCAAAGAGGCGAAAAAGCGCCGCGAAAAGTATGACCTTATCGTTTGTGATCCTCCAACGTTTAGCAACTCCAAAAAGATGAAAACGGCTTCCTTCTCAGTGGAGCGCGATCATGGGGATTTGCTCGTTGATTGCTACGGTGTTTTAGCACCCCACGGCACCGTTATCTTCTCCAACAACGCCCGTCAATTCAAACTTGATGACGCCTCAATCTCCCCCTATTTCAACATCAAAGATGTCACTAAACAGTCGATTCCAGAGGATTTCAGAAACGGCCGTATTCATCAATGTTGGATATTAGAGGCTAGGGGTTAGGGATTAGAGGCTGGGGATCGGCATAAATCACCCAATTACTTAATTACCCACTTACCTCTCTTTTCTCTATTCTCTCTTCTCTATTCTCTCTTCTCTCTTCTCTTTTCTCTAGGTGTTTGTCAGGTAAAATAACCAAAATGTAACCAAAACTTGACATTCTGGATACTTTACATTACTATCATGTCAACTTTACATGACATTTAGTCAAATTTACATGATATGAGGTGTTTGAATGAATAAGTTTGGTTTAAAAGTAATTGGATTGACAATTTGGGCGATTATGCTCGGCTATGTATTTGGGCACGCTTTGGGCTCTGCAGTGGCAGAAAGTGATTGGGTAAATGGCATCATAACATCGGGTGTCATGATCGCTTCCATCGCAATCATTTCAATGGAATGGAATCGACGTCAGTCAGCAGCAAAACCATCAACAAACGCATAAAGGTATTCAAAAATTTGGATTTGAGTGAGTATGATGTCTGAAGAAAAAGAAATTCCTGAATGG
>JANQSK010000878.1 GCA_028284105.1 Anaerolineae bacterium | reverse complement strand
ATGTCTTTCTTGTTCCACACGACAGTCATTCATCTCCAAATATTGGGGATCGGATGGTTGATCTTTTTTGTGCAAACTTAGCACGTTATGCATCAGGTGAACCGTTGCACAACATTTGCGATCCCCAGCGTGGATATTGATACACCCGAGGCAAAAAGTCAATTTAACAAAATATCCAGATGAGCCATTGTTGACACGGCCGTATCTTGCCTATTATCCAACTGTTACCCCCATATCTTTTAATCATTGCCACCCCTTTTTAAAATCTAATATATTGAGTCGTTTACTGTGCCTTCCAGAAAGTTCAGAATATACAACTTAGAGAATTTGATCTATTTTTTTTACTCATTTGGAGGCCGAAGGGAAATCGTGCTTGTGAACATGACAAAAACAGTGGCACAGGTTGGGAAATTTGTTATTTGGATATCCATTATTTCGATAGGATTGTCTGGGGTTGTGGCGCATTACGTGTTGCCAGCTCCAATTTACGAAGCATTCATTTCTACCTTCTCCAATTCAATATATCAACAGGAGCTTAAGCTTGCCTCTAGCCCAATTGCAAACGCAACACATCGAATTCTTGGATTAGCATTTTTTATCATTGGGATGTTGCAATTCAACAATGATTTTCGGATCAAAAAACCAAGGCTCCATCGATGGTTTGGAAAAGCCTATATCATTTTGGCACTTTTTGTCATTGTCACGGCCACGATTCTCTCAAAGCGGCATGCTTTCGCGGGAAATTTAGAGACCATACTTGTCATTTTGGTGAACATTCTTTTTGGTGGATTGGTCGCTATCGGTTTTTATTTTGCGCGACAAAAGCAATACCACAAACACCGAGATTTCATGATACGCGGTTTTGCATCTGCATTATTTGTTGCATTTCATCGACCGTATTTTATGGGTGCCCTGTTTTTCCTTGATTTGCCAGAACCTGTTCTATTTTTGTTAAGCGGTGTTGTCGCATTCCTATTTTGTATGACTTCTGCTGAAATTTGGATATGGCTTTCAAGGCGACAAGATAATGGGGTGAATATGGTTGAAGCCTGAATTGAGTTGAGGAGTTGTGACAACGGCCGTTTCTCAAAAAATCACCGTTACAGCAATCCATGTATAATCCACTCAAATGATGGAGCAATCAATTCCTGAGATTTCATTTCTCAAAAACAAAAAAACAGATATTGGTTTTGATATTTTGAAGCTGAAGCCCTTTTTTGCTCGGCAAGCTCGTTTGGATCCGCCATTTGACCAACCCCATCGTGTCACTTTTTTCAACATTTTGTTCATCACCAAAGGCACTGGTCATCATATGATTGATTTTCAATCATACCCCTATCGTGAAAACAACCTGCTATTTATCTCAAAAGGGCAGCTGCAGGCATTTGAAATGCAACCAGACACTCGCGGGTATCTTTTACTTTTTACAGAGGCGTGTTTACTCCGGCATTTGAGTCATTTGGATGAGCAATATCTACACAAACTTTACAATTCACACCTTTTTGAACCTCTCTTATCTTTGGAAAACAACGCACAAATTCATGCTCTGTTTAATGAGATGTATGAAGAATTTCATTCGCAAGATGTATTTGCCCGTGATGAAATTTTGCAATTATTATTAAGGATCCTGCTGTTAAAAATTGAAAGGTTACGACAACCTATTGCCCCCACAATCAAAAATAACGAATGGATTAGAATCTTTGTCTCATTCAAAAATCAAGTTGCTTCCAATTACCAGCAAACCAGAAATGCAGCGGATTATGCCAGCCAGTTGGGTATTTCTTACAAATATTTGAATACGATTTGCAAGGCAATAACAGGAAAAACAGCTAAACAGCTTGTTGATGAACATGTCGTCTTAGAAGCAAAGCGATTCCTGGTCGTATCGGATGTATCGGTAAAAGAGTTAGCATTCCAAATGGGATTTGATGAGCCAACAAATTTTGTAAAGTTTTTTAAAAAGCGAGCCATGAAATCTCCGGCTCTCTTCCGACTTGAATTAGATCGCATTAGTTGACGATTTCAACCAGAATGTTTGTCAAGTAAATATTTCCAAAGACCGAAATTGGTTCGACATTTACCATGGTATGACCAATTTTGACCTATCATAAATCCCCTAAAATCCATATTGTTTATGTCATCGTTTTAAACACGAATTTATTGAAGAGGTGAATTGAGATGGCACAAAATCTGGAACTGAATAAGCAAAACGCAATTGAATTTTATCAAACGGCATATATGGGCGAGCCTGCCAAGGCCATGGAGTTATATGTGGGAGACGATTACATTCAACACAATCCACTCGTCGGTAATGGAAAGCAACCGTTTATTGATTATTTTGATGAAATGGCTCGCGATTATCCAAACAAGCAAATTGAGTTTGTTCGCGCCGTGGCCGAAGGTAATTTAGTTGCTTTGCATACACACCAAACTTGGCCTGGTGGCGATGAGTATGTAACAATGGATTTTTTCCGCTTTGATGAAAATGGGAAGATTGTTGAGCATTGGGATTCTATACAAGAAATTCCCGCCGAAACAAAAAATGGGAACACGATGTATTAAACGATTTGAGTCGTCAAAACGGCCGTATTCTATCCAAGTCTCATAAGAAAACGGCCGTTTTTCGTTCCTAACGTCCCCGTTCATACTATTCAGTTTTTATTTCCCCTCATTGAGTCAGCCGCTGAAGCAATAAGCCCTAATAATTGCAAAACCCCATAGCCTATTATTGCTCATTCGAGATAAAATTTACTGATGCGCAACATCACTGTCTCAAAAGCAACCCATCTTCACCAAGCCATCATTCTAGACATTCTTATTGAGACCCAAAACTGGTTAAGAGCTCAGGGCATTAATCAGTGGACGCTTCCTTTTGAAGCTGAATGGGTACGTGAAAGTATTGCGAGTGAACAGTTTTTTGTAGCCCATTTTGCAAATGAAGGGGTTGAACCTGAGAAAATAACGGCCGTTTTTCGACTCACAAGCACCGATTCAATGTGGGAAGGG
>JANQSK010000876.1 GCA_028284105.1 Anaerolineae bacterium | reverse complement strand
TGCGGTTGGCGTTGATGGGGTCATTGTCTGTATGCAAGATGATCAGATTCAATTTGATCTCTACAATCCGAACGTCATCCGCGCAAGTTTAGGCGCTATTTTTACACAAACGATTGCGGTAACATCCACAACTGCTTTTATTAATTGGGCAAAACAAAACGAGATTCAGATTGTGACGGCATCTCCAGATGCATCAAAAAGTTATGATACAATTGATCTCACACAACCAATCGCTGTGGTTACAGGCAGTGAAGCGTTTGGAATCAGTCAGCAGATGATGGAAAGTGCAACAGAAACGGCCGTTATTCCCATGCATGGCCAACTCGATAGCTTAAACTTATCCGTTTCAACAGCTATCATGTTGTACGAAGCGCATCGACAAAGAAAGATATTACACAACCAAAATTAATAATCACTTTTAATTTATGAAAGTCGCACTCATTTCAGATATTCATGGAAACTATGTTTCATTAAAAGCCGTTCTTGCTGATATTGATAAGCAAGAGGTGGATGACATTATCTGTTTGGGGGATATTGCCACATTAGGACCACAACCCGCAGAAGTTGTGGCAGAGCTCCGAAAACTGGGTTGCCAAACCGTTCTGGGAAATCACGAAACCTATCTGTTTAATCTTGATTTAGGCCGTGCCTATATGGATTCCAATTGGTTCATGAACGCCTTGCAATGGTGTCATGATCGCCTCTCGAAATCAGATTTGGATTATATGAAATCGTTTAAGCCGATCATGAAGTTTAGATTGGATAGTGGCACTGTCTTGCTGTGTTTTCATGGTTCCCCAAGATCTTATGAAGAAAACATCTTTGCCTCAACTCCACCAGAACAGCTAGATGAAATGTTAGATGGGTACGAGGCGACCGTGATGGTTGGCGGGCATACGCATGTGCAAATGGTTCGTCAACACAAAGGGACGCTTATCGTCAATACGGGGAGCGTGGGGATGCCATTTGAGCAAATGCCCTTTGTGGATGCCCCAACGGTGATGCCTTGGGCAGAATATGCCATCCTAAACTGGGATAAAGGCGTCTTAGGGGTTGAGCTTCGTCGGATTCCAATCGATTTAAATGAATTACGGAATGTGGTTTTGGAAAGCAAAATGCCAGAAACTAGTGATTGGATACACAATTGGGTCACATTACCTGATGTCGCAGCGACGGGAAGACTCTTAACAAGCAAAACCGATCAAATTTTCAAAAAATAGCCATTGCCTCTTTTCTGCAAAATAAGATAATTAGTTAAACTATCAATTCGTAAACCCTCTTTTATAACAATTAACATCAAAATACGGAGATAAGTTGCCAAAATCGGAATAGCTGGCGCTTGAAGCATAAGTGCTGGGGTGTTGATGTTTGGCCTTAACCGTTTAGAGAGTTTTATATTTAGGAGTTATTAATGTCTAAAAGAACTGTAAAAGTTGCTGTAACCGGTGCCGCTGGGCAAATTGGTTATTCTTTACTTCCACGTTTAGCCTCTGGAGAAGTTTTTGGTCCAGATACAAATGTTGAATTGCATTTGTTAGAAATCACCCCTGCATTGGGCGCTCTTGAAGGCGTCGTTATGGAATTGGACGATTGTGCATTTCCCTTGTTAAGTAATGTGGTTATTACCGATGATGCTAATGTAGCCTTTGACGGAGTAAATTGGGCCTTGCTTGTGGGTTCAAAACCTCGCGGCAAAGGGATGCTTCGTGGGGACTTGATTAAAGAAAATGGGCCAATCTTTGTTGGTCAAGGTCAAGCTCTTCAAAAAGGGGCAAGCGATATTCGCGTTGCTGTGGTTGGTAATCCGGCAAACACCAATTGCCTAATTGCCATGAACAATGCACCAGATATTCCAAATGAACGATTTAGCGCATTGACCCGATTGGATCAAAATCGTGCTTACGCCCAGTTGGCTCAAAAAGCTGGCGTTTCAATTACGGACGTGAGCAATGTTACGATTTGGGGTAACCACAGTGCGACGCAATATCCTGACACTGAAAACGCCAAAATCAATGGCAAGCCTGTTATTGAAGTCATCAATGACCAAGAGTGGTTACAAGGTGAATTTATCACCACCGTCCAAAAACGTGGAGCAGCAATCATCAACGCTCGTGGTAAATCGTCTGCTGCCTCAGCCGCGAATGCAACCTTAGACCATGTCAAAAGCTTTGAACAAAAGACAGAAGAAGGCAATTGGTTCTCTGCTGCAATCTGCTCAAAAGGGCATTATGGCATTGAAGAGGGTCTCATTTTCTCATTCCCATTGGTGAGTGACGGTAATGGTGGTTACTCTGTTGTTGAGGGCTTAAGCCACAGCGATTTTGCAAAAGAAAAGGTTGCCGCGACAGAAACTGAATTAAAAGAAGAAAAAGCAGTTGTTGCTGATTTGCTTTAATGTAAACTTAGTTTCATGGATTTGACTATTGAAAAACCGAGTCCTATGGCTCGGTTTTTTCTTTCCTGGCTCGAATTTATTTGGCGCTGGGGTTTTCGCTTAATAACGTATGGGCTCCTTTTTGCAGTTATTTTTAATTGGAGCTGGCTCTCGCTTCGCCTGTTTATTACACCTCAAACTAGTTTGGTTCGTCATATTCCTTGGATGATTATCTCTTTAATCTTGATGCAAATTTTAGCTTCCTTTATTCATGAATTGGGGCATTTATTTGCTGGCCGACTGGTTGGGTTAAAACTTCACATGTTCATCATTGGCCCCTTGCAAATTATCAAAGAGAACGATGAGTACCGATTTCGTTTTCGACGAGGATTAGGCATATTCAACGGGCTAACGGCGAGCTTGCCTGAAGATGGCCAAAACATACGCCATAAAATGCTCATCTTTGCGTTTGGGGGGCCGTTGGCTAGCTTGCTGACGATGACGGTTGCTGGTGCTATGTTCTATTGGGTAATACAAACGCAGAATTGGTATAAACAACTGGCGTGGCCTTGGGAACTCTTGCTGATTTTGGCTGTCTTTTCACTGTCCACCTTTTTATCGACGATGCGACCAGGAATTTATGGGAATGGGTTCCCGACTGATGGAGGTCGCATTCTCATTTTGCTCAAAAATGGGGCCCGTGCAGTGGGGTGGTGTGCGCAAGTGTTGCTCAATAAAGCGGATATGGCTCATCAACGGCCGTCTACATGGGATGGACAACTTGTTGAGCAAGCAACTCTTGAGCAAGATCATTCATTAGATCTCTTAATGGGTCGACTGTTAGCTTACTATTGGGCGTTAGATAGGGGGGATTTAGAATTGGCTGAGCGTCATTTGTTGGCCGCTAATCGGGAGCGATTTTACGTATCAGGTGGGTTTAAGCTCAAAGTGATGTTTGAATGTGCGTACTTCTTTGCACGATACAAACAGGATTTGGATGAAGCTGAAAAATGGTTAGCTTTTGTGCGCCGCCCCCATCCCCAATTGCGTCCCCAATTTTACCGCGCTAAAACGGCCGTTTCTCTTCTTAAAAATGAGTTGGTCGAAGCAAAAGTAAATTGGGAGCTAGCCAAACAGAACTATTTAACCGTTGAGCAGAAGAATGGTGTTTGGCTTGCTGAGATGGATTGGCTAGATGAAATGAAAGAGGAAATTATTCAGTAACTTCCCCTAGAAACACAAAAAGCCTCGTTATCGAGGCTTCCTGCGGGAAGAGGAGAAAAGGAGAAGAGGAGAAAAGGAGAAAAAGAGGAAGTAATCTGTCAGTTAGGTATATAGTACCAATTTGTGGGGGGCACCGTTAGTCAGTAAGCTACATATGATGTGTAAACTGGTTTACACCCCTGTCAATTTTGTGCCAAATTTCCAATTTCATCTGCAATAATATTGATAATAAGCTGGTCTAGTTGACCGACAGAGTAGTCAGAATCAATCGAGACACCAGAGCCTGAATCACCAGCCTGACCACTGCCTCCATCATCTGTAATAAATATAAAACGGCCGTTTGTCATTTGGGCGAGCTGCCTAAAAATATATTGACCTTGTGCGTCAAGCCCTGTGCTGGCGATAGGGAAAATCTTAATACCTGCCGCATTCGCAATGCCGATAGAAGTCAAATAATCATCGCTATTATCATAGTCAAGATGGGGCGGGGCATCTGCAACCACAAAAATAAGCCCAATTCGGTTATTGGTTCGCCAAGCAAGATTATTAAGCCCTTGAGATAGGGCGCTATGCAAATCTTCTGGATAATCACCACCACCACCTGCCGTGACAAGCTCTAAAGCGTCGGCAAATTGATTGATGTTATTTGTAAATGGTGTTTGGATTGTCAGGTATTCATCATCAATATCTCGATAGGTGACCATCCCGTATTGAATATCTAAGTTTGCCGGCAAATTGTTAACCTGGGTTGCTATAAAGCGAATGTTTTCTTTGAGTTCATTGATTTCATCGCGCATGCTAGCGGTCGTATCAATTAAAAAAACAAGATCGAGCGTAACGGCCGTATTGTCTACCGTCACATCAGATAAGGTAAATGCCCATTCTGCTTGATTGTTTTCTAATGAGATGGTTTCAGTTTGGGCTGTGTTATTTTGAGTAATGATAAGAGTGTAGAAATCGGTCGGGTTATTAAACGTGTTAGGGAAAAACAAGACAGAGCCATCACTGTGTGTAGTGAGTTGCGTCACAAATGTGCCGTTGGCTGTGATTGTAATGATTGCCCCAATAACGGGTTGCCCTTGGTTATCTGTGATTTGAATGCGAACGCGTTCAGAAATATCTGACAGCAACACATTGTTGGACGGATAGCTGTCTAAATAAGCCAAATAAGTGTCAAAC
>JANQSK010000872.1 GCA_028284105.1 Anaerolineae bacterium | reverse complement strand
TCTTCTCTGCATCTAAGCCCAGCTTCTCAATTAAAACCGCCTCACTATCCTCACCGAGCAACGGAGGCGCTTCGCGCACTGTTGCGGGTGTTTCAGAGAGTTTTGCAACGGGCCCTAACAGCGTTATATCCCCAAACTGCTCATGAGGCACTGTTTGCACCATCTCTCGTGCTTGCACATGAGGGTCATTTAGCACGGTTGGAATGTCATTCACTCGACTCACAGGAATCGTGGCGTTTTGCAGCAATGTGATCCATTCGGAAGACGGCCGTTTCTTGAAAATCGCTTGCCACTTTCCAATCAGTTCAACCCGATGCGTAACGCGACCCGCATTCGACTGGAACCGTTCATCATCCCAAAGCGCAGGCTGCTCAGCTATTCGACAAAGCGTCTCATATTGGGCATCAGAGCCTAAAGCCACCGCAATCGTTTCATCCGCAGTGGCAAACGTTTCATAGGGCACCAGATTGGGATGAGCATTTCCAAATCGTTGTGGGGTGTCGCCTGTTGCAAAATAGTTCTGGGCAACATTTGCCAACCAGGCCACTTGCGAATCAAGGAGGGCAACATCAATAAATTGGCCTTCACCCGATTTTTCACGATGGTGTAAAGCGGCCAAAATAGCATTACACGCAAACAATCCCGTCGTAATATCAGCAATCGCCACCCCGACCTTATGAGGTTCCCCATCAGCTGGCCCTGTAATCGACATGATCCCCCCTTGCGCCTGAATCATAAAATCATAGCCGGGACGGTCACGATAAGGGCCTGTTTGACCAAAGCCCGTAATGGCACAGTAGATCAAACCGGGGTTAATGGCTTTCAAGGCATCATAGCCAATGCCAAGCCTATCCATCGTCCCTACTTTAAAATTTTCAATCACCACATCTGATTTCGCAACCAAGTCGCGCAAAATCTGCTTCCCATCCTCAGACTTCAAATTGAGTGTCAGACTCTTTTTATTGCGGTTGGCAGTCAGGAAGTAAGCACTAAAGTCGCCAACCCACGGCGGGCCCCACTTTCGTGTTCCGTCACCCCCATTGGGGGCCTCAATTTTAATAATTTCTGCCCCATAATCCCCCAACATCATCGTGCAGTATGGACCCGCTAAAATGCGTGTTAGGTCGATGACTGTGATGTCTGATAGCGCTGCTTTGTTCATTGTTGTCTCCATTTATAAGCCCTTCAGCTAGTCAGCATTTCAGCAATTCAGCCAACAAGCTAAAATGCTGGCGTTCTGATTAGCTAGCTAGTCATCAATCTCTGTTTTGACAAATGCTTCTAACCAATCTACTAATGCTTCAATATCCCCCAAGTTTGCCGTTTCAAATGGGGTATGTGTATATCTTGCCGGGAATGCCAGCATTGCTGACGGAATGTCTGCCTTCATCAACGCAGAGCCATCACTGCCAAACGATCCAAAGATAGCATGCTGAATAGGAATATCAGCCTTTTTGGCAACTTCTTCAAGATGGGTGGTGAGTCGGTGATCGTAATGCACCATTGAATCTTTGTGGACAAGGGCTGGCCCTTTGCCAAGCTGGAGAGAAACGGCCGTATTCGGCACTGTGGGAATATCAGACGCCAACCCAATCTCCAGCGCAATCGCATAATCAAACTCCCGTCTCGCCGACATGGCAAACGCACCGATCACCCCGATCTCTTCCTGAACCGAACAGCCTAAAGTCAAATCAACTTGCAAATTGTAGGAAGAAACGCGACCAAGAAGTTCTGTGAGAACGGCCAATAATACGCGATCATCGAGTGCTTTACCCACAACATTTGAACCAAATCGTTCAGTTGTGGCATCCCAAATGATCCGTGTACCCGGTGTTACACCTCGCTCTTCCAACTCTGCTTTGGAGAGTCCTGTATCCACCCAAAAATCATTCCAAGACAGTTCAGAGGGATTCGGCAACGCCAAAGAGGCAATGTGACCGGCTGCGGTTGCAATCACACCTGGAATCTCACCTGTGCGAGACATGATACGAACGCGCTGGCCGATGGTAAATGCATCACGAAAGCTCGTCGTTCGGCCCCACCCTTGCCCATTTGCCAGCCACAAAAAGCCATTGTCATCAATGGCTCGAACAAGGTAACAAAGCTCATCCGCATGCGCCACAAGCAGCACCTTGGGACCAGAGCCGCCAACATGACCAAACAAATTGTTTAACTTGGTACGGGATGTTCTTGCCCCCCCGTCTTGCCATAGCTTTTCAACATAGTCGACAACGGCATGTTCTTGGCCAATAGGACCACTCATTTCAGTTAAGGTTTTAATTAATTCAAACATGGTAAGCGCATCTCCGGTTTCTGTTAGGATCTCAAAATACAAAAAAATCCCTTTGCAGGGATTTTAACAAAACCTATGAATTTACCTCAGAAGGAAATGGCTCTTAATTATAGAATCACATTTAAAGCTTGAAGAACAGCTGGCATTTCCATGGCTAAGGCACGCTCGGGAAGATTCCCCCCCGCAAAATGAAGACCAACAGCTTGATGCGTTTGAGCATTCAGCCAAAAAGAGCCGGAATCACCGCTTTCACTAACTTCGCTCCCGTTTGAATTGGTAATGGTCAAAACGTGATCGATTTTTCGGTTTATACCTGCATAATTTAAAACAGCCTGACCCAGAATGCCGGTAATTTGCCCATGTGTCACGGCCGTTTTTCGGCCCGATTTCACGACATGAAGTCCCAACTGCGATTGTGCAGCACCTTGAACTGACCCGAGCTCATATTGATAGTTCATAATGCCATGGCCATTTTCAAGACGAGCAACAGCGGCATCTAAACCGTGTGACATGGCGTGGCGAGATAATCGGGCAATGGTGTGAACGGCCGTTCCCCCGTCGAGTCGTCCCGGTTGAAAAATACGACGCTTGGGTCGATGGAACCAATCACCAACCAAGACATGCCAATTGCTCAGGATCATAAAGTCGCCCGTTAATTTATCTTGAACCACACCACCGAGCGTTCCGTAACTGTTTTGAAACTCATTCGAAAGACTGATGCCCCCCTGCAAAGGCGACATTGTTTTCATCCGAGGATTTTTTTGTTGCCATCCCCAATTCCCAAACCAAGTGGGTCTATAGGTTGACTCAATGACATCCGTACGGAATTGGCCAATCGTTTTGGGAATCAGTCGCGTTTTGTTTTGAGAAACGGCCGTTTCCAAACGTACACCACGTAGTTTTTGATATACGTGAAAACGAATCGCCACATCATCATGGTAGATTGCCCCATTCACCTCAGGAAAACCAAAATCAATCAGCGAAATATTGGGCATGTATAAATAAGATTGGGCGGCTTGAAAGAGTGTGTTTTTAACGGCCGTTGTTGATAAACGCATATTGCCTCCAAAAAGAACACCGACCTTTACATGAAAGGTCGGTGCTTTGTTCAATCAATTGTGTGCAGTGACAGACTTTCTAAATCAAATTAGTTTTCATACACCTGAAATTTGATTCCTGTGTCAATCATCACATTAGGCTGTGGTTGGAATAAGAGTGGCTCGATTTTACTAATGCTGCGAGCAAATCCTGCAAATGGCGGTGCGGTTCCACCAGTTGCATCCAAAATTTGAGCACAAATATTC
>JANQSK010000870.1 GCA_028284105.1 Anaerolineae bacterium | reverse complement strand
TGCGGTTGGGGGCAACTTCACTGAAGGTGAAGTCGAAAGTTATGCTCAAGTTGGCGCATCTGCCATCATTGTGCAAGATGCCATTTATGAGGGGAACGGGCAGCTCATGGCTGATGTGATTACGAATGCCCGTACTGCACAAAAAGCGTGGGATAGCGGCATGCGAAATCGGCAGCGCTTTGGCACAAAACGGCCGTCTAGTCCATCCCTGAATTAAGTAATTTTCGAAAACATCTTGATATCCCAAGAGCAAAATGAAAATCACTTTTCGGAGAACAAAAGCTTAAACAGTAATTTTAATTCAATATACTTTTTGTTCTTCACATAATACCTTTGTGGAAATATCTATAAAAGAGAAGGAATTTCCCCATGAAAATCGAAAAAATTGATCTCTACTTTATCAATATGCCGTTGGTTTCTCCTTTTGGCACCAGCTTTGGGGTGCAAGAAGAACGGGATGCGCTAATTTTGGCGATGCATAGCGAGGGTCTTGTGGGCTGGGGCGAATGTGTCGCTACCAATGATCCTGGCTACAGTTATGAAACGGCCGTTACCGCTTGGCACATTCTCGAAGATTTTCTGATTCCAAGTTTGCTCGGGAAAGAGCTTGAAAAACCGGAAGATATCCAAGGGCTAATGAGCTCGGTCCGAGGCCATCCCTTGGCGAAAGCAACGCTTGATCAAGCCATATGGGATCTGTTTGCGCAACGAGACGGTGTCTCTTTTGCTCAAAAATTAGCTGAGCCTTATCCAGAAGGTCCAAAAGAGCGTGTGAAAGTCGGCGTGAGTGTGGGTACTCAATCTTCTGTTGAAAAGACAATTGAAGTGATTCAAGGATACGTTGATGATGGTTACGGCCGTATCAAGCTCAAAATTAAACCTGGGCACGATAAAGAGCTAGCCAAAGCTGCTCGGCAGAACTTCCCAGATTTGCCTATCATGCTCGATGCTAATTCAGCCTATCGCCTAGAAGATGCACCAATTTTTCAATCAATGGATGATCTAAATTTACTCATGATCGAGCAACCTTTGGGGCATGAGGATATTTATTTTCACAGCTGGCTTAAACCTAAAATCAAAACCCCACTTTGCCTTGATGAAAGCATAGTCTCATCCGATCATGCCCGTTATGCAATTAACATGCAGGCGTGTGACATTATCAACGTCAAACCATCACGCGTTGGTGGATGGACCGTGGCGCGTGAAATACACGATTTGTGTATCCAAAATGGCATTCGATTGTGGGTTGGCGGAATGCTAGAAACAGGGGTTGGACGTGCGGCTCAGCTCGCATTGGCCTCTCTCCCAGGCTTCACACTGCCGGGTGATATTTCAGCCACGGCCCGTTATTACCATGATGATATTGCTACAGCCTTTTTCCTAAATGAGGAAGACAGCACCATTACTGTTCCGCAAGGCGTTGGGTTAGGTATTGAAGTAGATATGGATCGTTTAGAAGCAGTTTCAAGTAAGAAGGCAATGTATGTTCAAGAATAAAGTGATTGCATTTATTGGTGGGGGCGCTATGGGTAGCTCAATTATGCGCGGTATGATTGCCAATGAGCTTGTTACCCCAGATCAAATTGTGGTTTCTGATCCGGCACCTGGGCTAAAAGAAAAACTCAGCGAAGAGCTGGGCACTCAGATGGCTGAGGATAATATCTCGGCCGTAAAAAACGCTGATGTAGTTGTTCTGGCTGTGAAGCCCCAAGGCTTACCGTATGTATTGCCCGATTTAAACGGCCGTATTGCAAAAAATTGCCTCGTCATTTCAATTATTGCAGGAACGCCAATTACAACCTTCCAAGACGGGTTGAATCATAAACCGATCGTTCGGTCAATGCCCAATACGCCTGCACAGGTGGGTGAGGGGATGACCGTGTGGACAAACACGCCTGAAGTAAGCCAAGAGCAGCTAGACCAAGCCAAGGCGATTTTTGGTTCATACGGAACGGAATTACATGTTGATCAAGAAAAATATTTAGACATGTCGACGGCTATCAATGGCTCTGGCCCTGCCTATGTCTTTCTCTTTCTAGAGGCAATGATTGATGCTGGCGTTCATATGGGTTTGCCTCGGCATATGGCTGAGATTTTGGTCAATCAAACGGTGTTTGGTTCTACCAAATATGCCATTGAATCAGACGCTCATTTGTCAACATTACGGAATCAAGTCACCTCTCCAGGCGGCACGACAGCTGCAGGTTTATTTGAACTTGAGGCGGGAAAACTACGTCACACAATGGCTAATGGCATCTGGGCAGCATATAAGCGATCTATTGAATTAGGTAAGAAATAAAAGATTTTATTTTGGTTGCGTTTTTCTAATAGCAAACTGAATGAACGCAATTTTAACTTGCTATTTTTAGTTTGCTCGCTACGCTTTTGCTATGTCTTCAACTGACTTAAGAGAAGAACAAGAAAATCTAGGGGAAACGGCCGTTCGGCCACAAACCCCGAACCTTAGCCGAATATTTCGCGTAATCATTGGGTTATTCGTTTTAATCATCCTTCTTGGTGTCCTTCCCAATAGTGGCAACACAACCATCACCAGTCGATTCCAAACATTTACCACCATATTTTTAGGTATTTTTATTGAGGCTGTTCCATTTTTGCTGGCGGGGTCTTTGGTTTCCGGCTTGATTGAGCTGTTTGTCAATCAAGAGTCTTTAGCACGAATTATTCCACGCCGAGCTTTACCAGCCGCAATGGTTGGCTCTCTTTTGGGTTTTGTGTTCCCTGTTTGTGAATGTGGTGTTGTTCCCGTAACGCGCCGCCTCTATCAAAAAGGGTTGCCGCTTTCAGTAGGGATCGCCTTCTTATTAAGCGCTCCGGTTGTCAACCCCGTGGTTATTGCCAGCACCTACTTTGCATTTGGATGGGGTCCCATTTTTGTGGGTCGCTTCGTTTTTAGCATTCTTATCGCTTTTATAGCTGGCTTGATATTCCATTTTGCGACGCCAGAAGAGATTTTGTTGCCTGCAGAAGAAAGCGGTATGCATGTGCACGACCATCAACACTATCACGAAAATGATTCAGCCAAAACCAAGTTTTGGAATACCGTGGTTATTGCGGGTGACGACTTCATGGACATGGTGCGATATTTGATTCTTGGATCGATGCTGGCTGGTTTGATGCAAACATTGGTGCCTCAAGCGACCTTGCTTTCATTTGGCAATGGGTCGGTAATGAGTGTCGTGGCGATGATGGTTTTGGCGTTTGTTCTTTCGATTTGTTCAACGGTTGATGCCTTCTTAGCGCTTTCATTTGTGAACAGTTTTACCCCCGGATCCATTCTCAGCTTCTTGGTGTTTGGTCCGATGGTTGATATTAAAAGTGCTTTGATGTTCTTAGGCGTCTTTAAACGAAGGATTGTGATTTATCTGATTTTAATTCCACTTTTACTGACTTTATTAATTACCGTTTTCCTTAATTTGAATGTGGCTTTATGAAAAACTTAGATCTAAAAACAATTGTAAAAATTGCGCTTTTAATGGGTTTGGGCTGGTTTTTAGCCAGTCGGTTAATCTTTGGAACGCTTAATTTTTATATCCATCCACGTTTTAATGGGTTGACCCTAGCAACAGCCATAATCCTTTTTATTTTGGGGATTGCTTATTGGTGGCAAAAGATTGGCCGTCAAGAATTTTCGGGTGAAGATAGTCATGACCACGACCACGACCACGATCACCATCATGGCCATTCTCATGACATTCCTTGGTCGGGTCTTTTTATTTTAGCTATTCCAATTTTGCTAGGGTTATTCGTCAAACCGCAACCTTTGGGTGCGAATGCGCTTGACAATCGGGAGTTGAACTTCTCATTGACATCAGCTCAAGGTAATAACTTAAGAGACACAACGATTCGAACGGATGGCCCCCGAAATATTTTAGATTGGCTGTACGATTTTCAACGCCAATCTGATCCTGCTATGTTTAATGACCAAGAGGCCGATGTAATCGGTTTTGTCTATCGGGATAATCGTTTTGGCGAAGACCAATTTATGGTGAGCCGATTTACGATTAGTTGCTGTGTAGCCGATGCAAACCCGATTGGCCTCATTGTGGAGTCGGATCAAACAACTGAGCTAACAGCCGATAGCTGGGTTCAGGTGAAAGGTCGATTTGTTGTACAAACGTTTGATGGTCGACGAATGCCGGTTTTGATTGCTGAGTCGATAACGGCCGTTGATGCGCCCTCCCAACCCTATCTCTACGAATAAGCTCCATGACGCGATTTGATCAAATAGTCATCTCCTTTTTGACCACGGTTGCCTTGTTGATAGCCGGTGTGATTTGGCGTGGAGATCAGTTAGGGATGGTGGTTTTAAACACATTTCCTGCCGGAGAAGCGGCGTCTACGCAAACCCAAATCAGGATCACCTTTGAATCCTCGATTGGGACAGCCGATGATGTTGTTGTGAATCTCGATCCTCCAGTCGAAGGTTCAACAACGATTCAAAACAATCAGCTTATTTTCCAGGCTGATACACCGTTAATCGCCAATACAACCTATTCCGTATCGGTAGATGGCGACCTTCGAAACGCGGAAGGGCGTGCGCTCAAGGAGACCGTCCAATGGGAATTCAAAACGGGTGAGCCACGTGTATTATTCATAAGCTGGGAAGAAGA
>JANQSK010000844.1 GCA_028284105.1 Anaerolineae bacterium | reverse complement strand
GTTAATGGGGAGTACCCCCGAGCAGGCATTCTACGTGAAGTGTGATGCTGAAAATAATCCATTTGACAGCGTTCGGCGCGGAAGGGTCATCATTGATATTGGCATCGCGCCTGTGTTTCCGGCTGAATTTGTGGTGTTTCGCATCAGCCAGTATGAAGCGGGCAGCGAGGTTGAAATTTCTTAAGTGTTCCGAAGCTGCTAAATTGAAAACCCTGTTAGAAATAAGCTTTTGAAGCGGTCATTTTATTCAAAACAGGAACTTCGTTTCACTTAACTGTCAGGAGGCATTAATAGTTCAACAGGTGTCGCGGGTGAAGCGCTAAGGTTACGAATGAAAGTTTCTATTTCGTACAGCGCCTCATCTGACAAACCGAGTGGCGTAATTTCTGTTTCCCCCAGCGGGGCAGAAGGGGCATCATTGTAATGATGCATCACATCAACTAAGGTGTTTATTTGCCCCTGATGCATAAATGGGCCTGTCCCCCCGACATATCTCAACATCGGTGTGCGGAAAGCATATTGTGTATTTGGATCATTTGTCTGCAAACTGCTAAGGAGGCTGCATTCAGATGGGGACGCATCGCTGTATGGGCTCAGGCAATTAAAGGGATCAAGCAACGCCAAGCGCACACCATTTGCTCTCCCTTCATCTAATACGGCCGTGTTTTCTCCCAACGGCACACCTGTATTGTGAAATTGAAAATCTGAAAACAGGGGGCCGCTATGACACCGAATGCAATCAGCCTCCCCAATAAAAAGACGTAATCCAGCAATCGCTTCAGGCTGGAAATTATTTGTCGCACGATCCTCATCTCCCTCCAAAAGCGCCTGCACATATTGATCAAACGGGGAAACGCCCGGTACAAGCAGTCGTTCATACGCCTCTAGTGCTTTACCGACATTAACAAAGATCGCTGTAGCGGCTTCTTGATCTTCAGGCGTCATGCTGTTCCAGTTGATTTCATAATCGTTATACGCTACGGGGCCACCAAATGGAGGGAACCGCTCAATGTTGTCTAAGCCTTCCGGCAAAGAACCAAACACCGCCTCATAAAGCGATCGATACTCCTCTTGGCGAATGAGATGAATGACGTGTAGGCGTGTACTTCCGTGCTCGTCAGGGTGTTCAAGTGGCTCTAAAGCTTGTGACCATAGGCTATCTTTGTGGCCATCCCAAGTGAGCCAAGGTGAATAAGTAGAGCCAACCAAAGTCAACGTATTGCGCTGCGTCGTTCGCGTCCCAAACGAGACAGGCACGGTATCTGAAAAGTTCATCGAAGGCAGATGGCATGATGCACATGAGATTTGATTGTTGGCGCTCATCCGTGGTTCAAAAAAGAGTTTGTGACCAAGTTGGGCGGCTTGAGGGTTATCGGCGACTCTATTTGAGGGTGAAGGGGGCACAGGGGGCAATGAGCCTATCCACAAGCTTCTAAGAACGGCCGTTTCTGCCAAATTCCAATCTGAGCTTTCCTGTAAAGGTAGTGCCAAAATCGCTTCTCGATCAGGCACAATCTCAATAGGCGAATAATAGTCAGGAATGGTTGGCTCATCAACACACCCCATAATCAAAAACACCCCAATCACCAACAGAAATCGTCTCAATTCAAACCTTCTTTTCTCTATACTCTCTTCTCTTTTCTAAAATCCTATTCAATCTCCGCCATAAATCGTTCAAACTCTTCATCCTTTATTTGAATGACATGATTCTTGGCAGGATAGGCACCACTTTCTATATCTTTTCGATATTGAGTAAATACACGAACCGCATCTTTATACATATGTGAATAGGTAATCGAGTGGCGCGGATAGTGGCCTATATTGGTACCCAGCAAATCGCTAGCGAATAGGAAATGTCCATCACAATATGGACCGCTCCCCATTGAGAAGACAAGCATTTTTGTGCGCTTTGAAATTTCAGCAGCTACTTTTTCTGGCACCACCTCCATTTCGACTGCAATACAGCCTGCTTCTTCTAAGGCCATCGTTGTTTTGTAAACATGCAGCGCCTCTTCCCATGTTTTTCCTACCGCTCTCGGACCACCAAACCAAGTGTTCTCTACAGGCAAATAACCAACATGACCACAGCATGGATATTTTTGTCGCGCTAAAGGAGCAAACTTCTCAGGAAGTAAACCTGAGCAATAAATAATGTCTGTACCAACCCCACGCAATTCACCCGCCAAGCGCAATGCGCCTGATTCGCTTGCATACGCTTCTGTTGAGGGAATGCCTGAGCCAATTAACGTATTAGGGGCCCCTTTACGAACCGAGCTAATAACCCATTTACTGTGCTCCAAATTCATCCCCCACGAAACGATCATATCCACGCCTGCTTCCTCAGCGGCTCGGGCTGTCCACTCATCAAATGCGGTTGTTAAAACAAGTTGACGCTTTCCTTTTAGTTCAAGAAGCTCTTTAATTGTTAACTTACTCATCCGTCCTCCTTCGAATTCTAACCTTACGATAAGTTTGATTATCTGCGTTAGTTTTACAGATAAACCGCTGACCTGACAAAATTTATTGTGACAAAGGTAATGAGAAAGAAGTAATGGTTTTTAGAAAAAACTTTACGTTTGCCCCTTTCCGTTTTAAAATCATTAAGGTAGGGAGCCACGCGCTCTAACACCTATCAATTTACGAGAACCAGTATTATGTATCATCGGGTTTTCATTATGCAGCAGAGTTTGTAATGAAAGTTCGTTGGTCAATCACAAATCTTATGGGGACTGTTCAATAGGACATGTGTGATTGACTTAGTAAAAACGAAATGATTTAGCTCTTTTCAAAAAAATATATTCGTTTTTACAAAAAACAAAACATGTCAGGCAAACTGGTTCTCGAATCTGTGATCATATCAACGCCCTGTTGGATGAATCACCTTAAATGGAGATTAGCCACATGTTTAATGATATCGCCGATGTGCGAACCAAACTGGGTCAACAACAATACATCGCTTCTGATGAAATTGGCACAGTCGTCTATTTAGCCCACTCTCTCTGCAAACCCATTTTAGCTGAAGGCCCCGCTGGGGTCGGTAAAACGGAACTTGCAAAAGCTTGGGCGGCTTCATTGGGAATGCCGCTGGTTCGTCTACAATGCTATGAAGGTTTAGACGAAAGCAAAGCTCTATATGAATGGGAATATGCCAAGCAAATGCTCTACACGCAGCTTTTGCGCGACACCCTTAAAAATGTCATTGGTGATGTTTCTTCATTAAAAGAAGCTGCCAATAAGTTAGCCGCAGAAGAGGATGTATTCTTTTCTGAGAACTTCCTTCTCCCACGGCCGTTAATGACTGCCTTAACCTCAGACGAGCCTGTCGTGTTGCTCATTGATGAAATTGACCGCGCTGACGTCGAGTTTGAAGCGTTCTTGCTTGAAGTTTTGAGTGACTTCCAAGTGAGCGTGCCTGAATTAGGAACCATCAAAGCAAAACACCAACCTATGGTTCTTCTCACCAGTAACAACACTCGTGAGCTAAGCGAAGCGCTTAAACGACGCTGTTTGTTCCTCCATGTTGGGTATCCAACTCAAGATGCAGAGCTTGAAATTGTGCGCTTGAAAGTGCCCGATCTGAAACCAGACCTCGCCCAACAAGCGGTAGCAGTTGTCCATCAGCTCCGCAACATGGACTTACGCAAAACACCAAGCATTAGTGAAACCCTCGACTGGGCACGCGCCTTAGTCATGCTTAATGCTGAATCTATCGATGAAGAAACCTTAACGAATACACTCAATGTCCTCCTTAAATATGAAGCGGATGTCCAGAAAGCGCGTCGAATGATGGGTAATGACGGCCGTTCCAAACGCAACTATGGTGGATACGATCAATAGTAGATAGTTAATAGGGGATTGTTATGGACAATCGCGTTGTTGAATTTATACGAGGATTACGGGCTGCAGGGGTACGTGTCTCGATGGCTGAATCGGTTGATGCCTTAAAAGCAGTTGACTCATTAGGCATTCAAGACCGAGATGTGTTTCGTACTTCATTGCGAGCCACACTTGTCAAAGAAGAAGAGGATATTGCCGCCTTTGAAGAGCTGTTTACCATCTACTTTGGTAGCGGTGGCCCCCCTCTCATGAACGCTATGGACGATATGTCGCCAGATGAGCAAGAAATGCTTGAGGCGGCACTATCTGCCATGAGCGGCCGTTTACAAAATTTAATGGATTGGCTTACCAGTGGTGATGGCCCCACCAAAGAAGAGCTTGAAGAGATGGCTCGCCGAGCCGGTGTGCAGTGGGCAAACAATCCACAAGAAGCACGCTGGGTCACTCGACGCATGCTCCAACAGATGGGTTTTGCCCATTTAGAAGAACAAATCCAACAGCTTGTTCAACAGCTGCAAGAG
>JANQSK010000831.1 GCA_028284105.1 Anaerolineae bacterium | reverse complement strand
CATTCATAAATCAGCATCGGCCCGTGTGGCGACGTGATAACGTTATGTAAATTCACTAAGGCTGGATGGGAGCAGGTTTGGGCAATAGCAACGGCCGTATCTAAAAGCGCCACGCGATCTTCAAACTTCAAAAATGGTTTGGGATCATCAGGAATGCCAGCCGTTTTGACGAAAAAACGTTCCTCGCCAATTTGTACACTGTATGAAATGTTGCCCGAATCCTGTGTGTTTTCTCCGAAAACAGCAAAGATACGGCCGTGTTCAGCTAAGTATTTTTCGGGCGTTTGATTAATTTCGAGAATGTCTAGCAGTGGATGAGTCATAATTTAAAATGAACACAGATAACACAGATAGGACACGTTATTCATCTTTTTTTTATCCATGTAATCCGTGTGATCCGTGGCCGAATTCATTTTACCTTTAGTATTCAAGGCACAATTTATTATTTTAAAGCAGTTCTCGCTCATAAGTTTGGCTCCACCGCTTCTGAAAGTACGGTTTGCCATTCATGGTGACATTGAGTGCAATGTTAATCACAAAGTGAGTTTCGTTGCTTGTCATCATGCCTTCTGCTTCAGAAACAATTTCGGCACCAGCCCACTTTTGAACGTGTCGATGAGTCGCGTTTATCCAAGCCTCAGCAGGGTTTCGATTAGAAACACACATGGTGCCCATCCCTCGCTCCGTTTGTAGGCGATATCGATCTTCAAGCACGTCATGGGTTACTTTCCACGGATTTTCAATGGTGCCAAACGGCCGTATATTGCTCGTCGACGGTAAAAGCTCAAATGAAGGTTCATCTCCACCATCCCAAACGGGAAGTGTGATTTTAGAAGGATGTTCTTTACCCCAATGAACCGTCAATTTCCCCTTGTAAGGGGTAGGCCACACGTTCGGAAAATCAGAGCCGTTAATGCTTATCTGTATTCGATGCCCAGCTTTAAATCGCCAACCTGTCGCTTCTAAATGGAATGCCACCTGCGTTTTTTCATTGGGTATTAACGGTTCAGGGGTTTCCATCCCGTTTCGGCGCGTTCCATTTAGAATGCCTTTTGTCACCAATACTTTTGTTCCATCTGCCGACACATCCAGTAGCCGAACGGCTATAGGAATGACAGGAACATCACTGCTGATGGTTAAATCAAATGTGGGGTTCCCAAAGATGGAGAGGTCCTCGGTGAGAACGGCCGTTTCAAAGTTGACCGCTCGTGCACTATCCTCAGACTGCTCACCTGGCAACATAAACGGTGTCCCCGCATCCCACATTCCCCCATTTCGACTAGCGGCAGGCAAATAAGGCACAGTGGCTTGCCCTACTGAATCAAGCGGTTGTTCAGTAGCTTGACCCTCGTTCAGATGAAACGTGATTGGCTCGTTTTTAGGCAAATCTGACGCCATCCGCCACTGTCCAGCAATATGCAACCGATTGGTAATCGGGTCTTCATGTTCCCGTTCATACAGTTGTACGGCGGGTTCATCCATCACTCCGTTGTCCATCTCTTTTAACCAATAATCCCACCAGCGAAGCAGTTCAAAGTGAATATCGATGCGAGGTCCACAGTGAGATTCATCTGGGTAGGTATGCGACCATGGGCCAATGAGCAGCTTTTTAGGTGCTGCTAGCTGCTCAAACACGCGGAATGGGGGATTAAGATAGCCATCATTCCATCCAGCAAGAAGCATACTGGCTGCCTTTATTTTGTGATAATGCCCTGCAATGGAGCCAACGGCCCAGTATGGATCTTCTGTTTGGTGGGCGAACCATTTAAGCAAATAGGGTTCACATTTTTCAAGTCGTGTTTGCCAAATGTCGCTCCAATCTGATCCAGCCGCTTCAGGCAATGGAGGCAGACCATTCATGCCAACCATCGACAATCCATACGCCATAAAGTCATAGTAGCCACGCAGACAGCCCCCTTTGTAATGGCAATCGTCCGTGTAGCGACGATCGGTAAAGTAGGCGGGCGCAATCGCTTTAAGTTCAGGCGGCGCTTCTGATGCAACTTGCAAGGTATTAAAACCGCTGTATGAGGCACCTAACATGCCCACTTTGCCAGTGCACCACGACTGTTGACCCAACCAACCGATAGCGTCGACCCCATCTTGGGTTTCATGGATAGTGTATTCGTCTGTGCTATATCCAGAAGAGTTGCCAGTACCGCGCACATTCAGGTGCACGAAAGCATACCCTCGTTGTGCAAAGTAAATAGATTTGGCGTCTGGTTTACCATTCACACAACTGCGATAAGGATCGTACCAGACGAGAGCAGGAAAACGGCCGTTTGTCACAGGCCGCGTTATAGTAGCCCCCAAAGTCACACCACTGCTAACCGGAATACGGTATTGATTGCTTGTTTGAATTTCAAACTGGGACTCCGAAAATACATTGCGTTTCATGGGGGACTCCTCTTCTTAGGGTGATAAATGGGTTTATTCGTTTATTGGTATATTGGTGAATTTACCAAACACCATAACAAAACTTACAAATTACCCAATTACCAAATCCCTCTCCTCTATCTTCTCTATTCTCTAAACCCACTTCTCCATATAAAGCTCATCACGAACATCTTTTTGTCGCTTGTGCGTAAAGTTATTCTTGAGATAGAAGGATTTCCCTATTTCGTTTTTTTCGTGAACATAGCAATAGAAGTAGGGCATATTGTGCGAACGCACAAACATGTCTGCTTGTTCTAAGAAAGCTTTTCCTATGCCGAGGCGCATATGTGACGGCCGATTATACATACGCAAGAGTTGAATCCCATCCTCTGTTTTTGCAAGGTGGCAAAATCCGACAATCTGCTCATCTACTTCAGCAACGACAAAACAGTGAGAACCATCTTCAACTCTAGAAACATGCTGTTCTATTTGTCTGGGATCGTAATGTTGTTGGATAAATTGTTTGATGAAGGCGTCTGGAAAGATATCTCGATACGTATGTTGCCATGAAATGAGGGCGACGTCTTGAACAGCCGACGCATCTCGCTTCTCTAAGGAACGAATTAAAAACGATACAGGCATTTTAACTCCCATGTTTTGGGATTTTGATAACTGCATCTATTGTAACGTTAAAGGGGTGTTTGGTGAAACACCCCTTGTGCCTAAGCAAGCAAAATCGTCGCTGCTTTTCAATGTCAAATGCTATTATCGGAAACAGGCTTCGACCAGCTTAGCCTTCCCATTTGATTATCGAAGATCGCTTAAACTGTGTACAGTAATCGTTCACGATTGAAGATGGGAAGCGCAACCAATATCCCTACGACCGTTCCTAAGAGGCAGCCAAGCACGCTAAACAAAATCGCATTTGCTGGAATCACACCGCCCGTTGCCAGAGTGCCTACAATAGCGGCCGTGCCGTAAACGGGGATGAGGAAGGGTAAGCTAACGGTTGGGGGAACAAAGGCTGCAGCCATCGAAACAAAAACGCCGCCCATCACGACGGGGCTGATGGCAGATTGAGCACTTTTGAAATCACGAGTGCGAATGCTCAACACCATCAAAACAACATCAACAAAGAGCGCCAATGGCAAGGTCAATAAGATCGCTATGCCAACCACGGACAGCGGCAAAGCTCCTGCCCCATTGGTCATTGATTCGGGTAAAAACAGGGTTGTGGTCCAAAATCCAGCAAGCGTCAGCATGATAGGAACGGCCGTTATCACAAACACAGCCAAAAGTTTGCCCACAAAAATCTCCCAATCCTTGGCCGGGGTCACCAAAAGAGACTCAAGTGTGCCACGTTCTTTTTCACCCGCCGTCACATCAATGGCAATAAACTGTCCACCAGCGACAGCACTCGTCACAATCAAAATAGGCAAGAAAAAGGCAGCTGCACTCCCTGCAATTTGGGCTGGCGTAGCTAAATCTTCAGAGTCGAGCGTCACTGGGGCAAGTACAGAAAGATCGACCCCTTGTTCAGTTAATCGTTCAACGGTGATTTGCTGATTGTATGTCGTCAGGGCCAATTCAAGTCGATTTAATGAAATACCCCCTTGGAACGGCCCACCAGCAGTGCTGTTGGTACGCACAATGAGCGTTGCAGGTTGACTGTCAGCAATGTTGTCACCGAAACCTTCAGTAAAAATAAGACCTGCAGGTTCTTCAGCCTTGATAATGGCCGCTTCCATATCCCCTTCAAATGGCTCAAGTCGAATATCAAAACGCTCGAACGTATCAACAAACTCTTGATCAGCATACTCCAGCCCTTGAACTGGCAACACCAAAATGTCATCACTCCTAGAAGACACAAGCGTGCCTAAAAGTGGGTTGATGACGGCATAAAACACACCAATTACAAGCGGTATCAATAAGGACTGACGCATCCCTTTCCGATCCCGAAAAACATCCATTAGTTCTTTCTGCCAAACATTCAAAATATTTTGCACAGGATTTTCTCCATAAAAATCAATCAATTAAATTGTCGTTACTATAGATTGGTTAATGTCTAACGTTGAATACGCCAATCACCAGCAAGCGCCACAAAGGCTTCTTCTAAACTTGTTTTGTTCGTTTGTGACATGAGCGCTTGAGGTGTGCCAGAGGCGACAATCTTTCCATCAACAATAATGGCAATATTGTCGCAAAGGCGTTCAGCCTCATCCATGTAGTGGGTGCTAAACAAGACGCATCGACCTTGGTCACGCATAGCACGAATGGATTGACGTGTTTCACGCACAGCCATCACGTCAAGGCCATTGGTAGGTTCATCTAAAATGACATTGGATGGGTTATGAACTAAGGCACGCCCTAGCACGATTTTTTGGCGCTGCCCACGACTAAAGCCTTCCGCTTTGCGGTCAGCAATATCTGTCATATTTAATTCTTGAATCACGGAATCGATGCGCTCCTCCAGCACATTTCCTTTCAAGCCATAAAATTTTGCATAATAGCGAAACTGTTCACGAGGTGTTAAACGTGGATAAACGCCCCCCATATCCCCTTGGACACCCAGCTTTTGACGAACCCCCGTTGGATTCATTTTTACATCAATTTGATCAACAACCACCGTCCCAGACATCGGCGCAATCAAACCTGAAATCATACGCATCACGGTGGTTTTTCCAGCCCCGTTTGGGCCGAGCAGTCCCGTAATTTGCCCGTCAGGACAGGTAAAAGTGACCCCATTCACCGCTTTTATTTCATTTTCAGCTCCATAAAACTTTTTAAGATCACGAACTTCAATCATTAATCCTCACTTGTTTTAATCAATAATCATGGCGTTCGACAGTTATTACGCAAAAA
>JANQSK010000826.1 GCA_028284105.1 Anaerolineae bacterium | reverse complement strand
GCATTCCAATAAAGTAGGTGTAAAGGACTGGAATCCACACCAGAATACTAAGGCCAATTAAGGTTGCCCCTGATCTGAGATTAGTCAGGCTAGATAGACCCTCAAGAAAGTCATCTAATCGTTTGACCCAGCTTTCTGTATTGAGTTGGGGAATAAAGTCTAAAATTGTTGTGGCTACTCGATTAGCTAGAGCACGTTGATTTGCGGCAATAATTAAAACGACGATGCCCGTAATCGAGGCATACCCAAAAAACTGTGCGCCAGATTGCATCCAAGTAGGGAGGCTAGAAACGGCCGTTAATGTGAACGGCAAAAGCGTCACAACAAACAGCATATCAAAAAGCCGCTCAACAACCATGGTCGATAATCCACCTGATAAAGTTGATGGAGGTACATTGCCAATGAGGACAGCCCGTGCTACATCTCCAATCCGAAAAGGGAGCGTCATATTAAACATGTAGCCAATATTTTGAATGTGATACACAGAGCGCCAAGGCGTTCCTTGAGTGAGCATAAACTGCCAACGGAAGGCGCGTAAAATAAGAAATAGAATGAGGCCTAATGCCATTAAGCCCACAAATGAAAGTTGAACACTTTGTAAACCATTTAAAATATCGATGGGGTCAATAAATAAGAGGATCAGCCCAATACTAACGAGACTGATGATGATTCCAATCCAAATTTGGCTGGATTGCTGCCGTTGGGTAGACATATGGCTCAAATTATAACAATAATTACTCTATTGTCCTGTTGAATAATGGCTTTTGATTTTTTATGATGGACAAAATTCTTCACATTCAACAACCTAGGTATATGTAATGCAAACAACCACTATTATCCAAGTTCAAAAATGGTCCCAATCTGAATCCCCAACTGAAGAAATCCTTTGGAATATGATGGAACGAGAAGGGTTCGCTCCTTTTCGTTGGACAAACAATCCCCATGATGTGTATATGGCACATGACCATCCTTACCACAAAATCATTTATGTGATTTCAGGTTCTATTACTTTTGGTTTTCCCATTGAAGGGGAGCCAATCACGCTTTATCCTGGCGACCGTTTAGAACTCCCTGCACACTTAATCCATAATGCGGCTGTTGGTGATTCTGGTGTTATCTGCTTGGAAGCCCACCGATACGGATAAATCAATCCCAAACAGTAAATTATAAATTAATCTTTTTTGCGTATCACTTTGTATCGCAGTATAGTGCTTTCTATTATTTAGGAGGATGCTGTGACAACATCGATACCAGATAGTTTAGAAGCTTTTGCTCAATTAAAGTGGGAAGAGATTGAGCCGATTTATCAAGAGCTGGTAGAACGGCCGTTTACACAAGAAAATGTTGAAAGTTGGATGGTCGATTGGGCCAAATTGCGAAACCTTCTTGCAGAACAATTCGCGAGACTCCGTGTAGCCAGTACCCAAAATACAAAAGACGAAACAGTAGAAGAAAATCTCCAAACATTTTTGAAAAATGTTTTTAGACCTGCGCAAAAATACAATAATCAGCTTACCAAAAGATTGTTAGAGAGCGGTTATGAAATTGAAGGGATGACTCTACCTCTAAAGAAGATGAAGGCTGAAAACGATCTTTTTTCAGATGAAAACCTAAATCTATTTAATGAAGAAGTTAAGCTAGCGGGACAATATAACCGAACAATTGGTTCTCAAACGGTGGCGTGGGAAGGTGAGCAACGCACTTTGATTCAAATGCGGACATTTTTTGATTCCCCTGATCGCACCCATCGTAAAGAAGTGTGGCAAAAAATTGCAACTCGGCAGCTTGAAGACCGCAATGACTTAAATGCACTTTGGAAATCCCTGTTCCAATTGCGTCAAAAGATAGCTCGCAATGCTGGTTTTGATAACTATTTAGCTTATCGATGGAAATTGTTAAAGCGATTTGATTATTCTCCAGAAGATAGCATGACCTTCCATCAAGCGATTGAGGAAAAGGTCGTGCCTGCCGCTTCAAAAGTGTATGCTCAATTGGCTCAAAATCTTGGCGTAGAAAAGCTGCGACCTTGGGATGTGGCAAATGATACGCAGCCTTTAATGTATCCAAAACTGACCCCAATGTCTTCCGTTGATGAATTGGCGCCAAAATCAGCAGCCATGTTTTATCACGTCGGTAATGAGTTTGGAAATTACTTTAAGACAATGCAAGATGAAGCGTTGCTTGATTTACCGAATCATGCTGGGAAAGCGCCTGGTGGTTATTGTACCTATTTTTCGGTTGCAAAACGGCCGTTTATTTTTATGAATGCTGTAGGGAGTGCTGGGGATGTGCGAACGATGCTTCATGAAGCTGGACATGCTTTTCATGCTTTTGAATCGAACCATTTGCCCTATCCAGACCAGCGTCATCCAGGTCATGAATTTAGCGAAGTAGCCTCAATGGCGATGGAGCTTTTGGCTGCACCGTACTTAACGAGTGAGTTTGGTGGGTTTTATGACTCTCCAGAGGAAGCGGCTCGTCATCGTGTCAATCATCTTCGCAAAATTATCACCTTTTGGCCTTATATGGCCGTCGTAGATGCCTTCCAACATTGGGTTTACAAAGGGGATGATGAAGCGATGGATACCGATGCTTGTGATGCCAAATGGGCAGAGCTGTGGCGTCGATTTATGCCAGATATCGATTGGCGTGGTTTTGAAGAGGTCATGATGACGGGTTGGCATCGTAAACAGCATATCTTTCGGGCACCTTTTTACTACGTTGAATACGGGATGGCTCAGGTTGGGGCTATTCAGGTATGGCGAAATGTGCTTAATGATCGAGAATCTGGAATTCAGAAATACCGACATGCGCTGTCTCAAGGGGGGACTAAATCTCTCCGCGAACTTTATGCCTTAGCTGGTGCAAATTTTAAGTTTGATTCTGATTCGATGGCTGAAGTTGTCGATCTCTTAGATAGTAAAATTGAGGAACTTTTATAGTCAGCCATGATCGATTGGCAAACTGAAGATAATGAAGGGGATTGGCTTGAACTGCCTGAAGAAACGGCCGTTTCTTCAAGACGATGTTGGCGGTGGCTAATCCCTTTATTGTTTTTGATTGCTTTAATGACTTGGGTGGGATTTCAACTCGCTGAACGGATTAACAACAATTTACAAATAACAAGAGATGCCGTGCGCCAGCAGCATTTTTTAACATTAGTGGCTGCGATTGATGGAGATGATGATTTATTTAACCATCTTATTGCAACTTCAAACTTAGATTGGCGCGTCCTTCAACAGCTTTTACTCGAAGAAAACCTATTATTCGATAAAGCCCCCCTCAATTTTTGGTTAGATCCAGACATAGACGTTGAGCAATTACAAACGGCCGTTCAGCTCTCGTCTGAACTGACCCAAGCTTCTGTCCAAACGATTGTCCCTTATTTAACTTTAAATGCGGATGGGAATTATCAAGAGATAAAACTCAGGCATGAATATCAATATCGGAAACGAAACGGTGTTTGGATTCAAGAACCTTTGCCAGAAGATGATTTTTGGGGACAGATATTGGTTTATGAGGGGGAGCAATTTGAGATTCTCTACCCGGAGAGAGATAGCGGGATCGTTCGCCGGATGGCTGAAGATTTAGATGCTTTGGCTGTTTCGATTTGTGTGGATTCAAGGTTTCAATGTGAAGAAAAGGGAGAATTTAGGCTGTTGTTTGATGTGGAAGAAACGGCCGTTTTTCGCCTAAGCGACAACATTCGAACCAAGGATGTTGTGCAATATCGATTGATTGATGTTCCCATATATACCATCAAATTGCCTGCACCATCTTTGATTGGTTATCCAATGGATGAAAAGAGTTTTGATGCGCTTTATCATGGGTATGCAAGCCTCTTTGTGACACAATTTATAAATAATCTTCCATCAGACAATCCTTTTAGCCATCATGAGCTGTTAGATTATTTAGATCAGTTGGGTTTAGTCATACCCGCAGTTGCTGAATATGATCCATTTAATCAACTTGCACCTTCCATCGATTTGCCTCAGAAGCCCTTATTGCTTACGTGTAATGAGAATCGTACATCGGTTGCTTGGCTCTACTCTCCAAATGAAGATCAATGGCTTGAAATTGGGCAACCTTTTGCTCGTTTTACTTCAAATCGTCATGTTTTGAAGCCAGGCATTTTTCAATTGAGTGGTAATGAGCCCGTTGAAAACCAGCTGTTAACGGCCGTTCCCGAAGCGAAAAGACCCCTCAGCTTGGAAATTGTGACCTATCAAAAGGAAAATGACCGAATGGCTGTGGTTGCTCAAGTCTCAAAGGCACACCCTGAGCAATTTGTTTTTTTACATGATGGAGAAGAGTTTGTATTTCTAACCACGGTTAGGAAACGAGGACATAGCCCGATGCCGGTCACTTTTGAAGGAAACGGCCGTTATTTAAGCCTAACCAACTACACGTATGATCGCTCCTCTATCACATTAATTGATTTGCAAAATGAAAATGAGACCACCCGATATAATTTAAAAGGAACTCCATTTGAGCGTTATAAATGGGCAGATGAAAATTGGTTTGTATTAATTAATGATCGTGAACTCCAGTTGGTTTCTCCTGAATACGATTACAAAAAGGTGATTTATCATAATAATCCGGGCTGTTTGATTGGGGAGTGGGTGAATTAGTATGAGTCACTTATTGATTCAAGAGGTTCAATGAATCGATTTTTGAAGTTGGGCATCGTTTCTGTTTTGTTGTTAAGCATCAGCTTAGCGTTGTTTTTGCGAAACGGCCGTTCTGATGAAATCACCTCTCCAACCGGAACCGATCGCGATCTTTTTGGAAAAATATTTGAAATAGATAATGATTTAATGGTTGTTGGGGCTGGGCGTGATGGGGAACGTGCAAAAGGTGGAGGGGCTATTCATCTGTTCCAGAAAAATAATAATCAATGGCAAGAAACGGCCAAATTATTTCCCATTGTATCGACACCCTTTCAATATTTTGCGTTGTCAATCGCTCATGCTGAAGACCGAATCGCTGCCTCTGGTTGTTCCGATAGGGGTATTTTTGAGGCAGGTGTTGTTTTTATTTTGCATCAGCAGGGTAGTTTATGGCGGGAAGTTCAGCAAATCCGAACAACCTCCTGTATCAATCGAAACAGCGTTTTAGCAATGCAAGAGGATAAGTTAGCCATTGGTCTTCTGAGTAGCCGTCAGATTTTAGTCTATCGTTGGAACGGAGAACTATTTGTTGAGGAAGCCACGCTGACCCCTAGAGAGACCCGCATCTATTCCATAACAGACCAATACGCCCGCTTAAAAATGGTGGCTATGGATAATGACCGAATCGTGATGAGCTTAGAGGATGGTGCAGGTGTTTATGTGTTCAAATATGAAGATGGAGAGTGGGTAGAAGAACAGAAATTGACTGTTTTAGAATCCTCTTTTTCTTATGGTGCTTCGATCGATATTCAAAATAATCAAATTATTGTTGGAGATCCACTCGGATGGACTTGTCAAAATGCAGATTGTGTAATTGGTGGTACGGTTTACCTTTTTGAATGGAATGGGACAAGTTGGGAGGAAGTAGAAAAGCTTCAAGCAAAACAGCCGATTGCCGACAGCTGGTTTGGGAACTCGGTCGAGTTAGATAGAAATTCAATCGTTGTGGGAGCCCCTTTAGAAATTGCGGGTAGTTTTGGCGCTGCGTATCAATTTGAGAAATGTGGTGATGAATGGCAACAGCAAGCAAGATTCTTTGCTGGATTGAACCCGCGAACGGAATATGCAATTTCACGTGGCTGGAAATCTTTATCGGAAAATGTGCGTTCAGGTGCGTTTGAGTTTGATGAAGTTGTAACGGCCGTTCAGGGTGGATACCAGCACCCTTTACAAATTGGTATTGGACCTGATATTGAAATTGAAGATGAGTTTATTTATGTTGGACCCACACGGAGCAACATCAACAACGAACGGATTATCTATCAATTTCCAAGAGAAAGTTGTTAAAAAAAAGAGCGTTTTGAATCTTCAAAACGCTCCTGTAATGATTTAATTGTCGTTGATCGGATTATTTAGCGAATCCAACAGACCGTGTTTCTCGAATAACGGTTACTTGAATTTGACCTGGATATTGCATGCTCTCTTCAATCATTTTTGCCACATTCTTTGAAAGCTGCATAGCTGCAAGGTCGTCAATTTTTTCAGGCTTAACTAAGATGCGGATCTCACGACCGGCTTGGAGTGCGTAAGAGCTTTCAACCCCTTCAAATGAGTTCGCAATATCTTCCAAAGTGCGAACTCGTTTGAGATAGTTCTCAAGGCTTTCACGACGTGCCCCGGGACGAGCTCCTGAAATCGCATCCGCTGATTCAACAATAATCGCTTCCACAGATTCTGGCTCGACTTCATGATGATGAGCAGCGACTGCATTTACGACAACTTTAGGCACGTTGTACCGCTTGATAAATTCAGCGCCAAGCATCGCATGCGTTCCTTCTTGTTCATGATCCATCGCTTTCCCAATGTCGTGTAAGAAAGCACCCATTTTGGCAATCTCAACATTGGCACCCAATTCTGCTGCGAGGACGGATGCGATTTTTGCTGCCTCAATGGCATGGTGGAGCTGATTTTGACCATAAGATGTCCGATACTTAAGGCGACCCATCATACGAATAATTTGTGGATGTAATCCATGCACATTGGCTTCGTATGCGGCTTGCTCTCCAGCTTCTTTCATGATTTGGTCAACTTCACGTGATGCATCTTTGAGCAATTTTTCGATGCGAGCTGGGTGAATACGGCCGTCTGTGATCAGCTTCTCAAGCGCTCGGCGAGCAATTTCTCGTCGCACTGAATCAAAACTTGAAACAGATACTGTTTCAGGGGTGTCA
>JANQSK010000820.1 GCA_028284105.1 Anaerolineae bacterium | reverse complement strand
TCGTAGCGTGTCCCCCTCCAAAAACGCGTCCTGACAGCCATATCCAGGTATTTCGAGTTCTGGGCCTAATCGATATCGCGCGCCTCTCTGCTTGGAAATTTCGATGGATTCAGCAATTCGGGCGAGATTCCCATCAAAATCAAGCGCCCACTGGTTTAAATTACAGGTTGCTAAGGTTACAAGTTGCATATTTATCCTACTAAAACTCTAGTTAGTGTATTTTTTACAATAATAGCATATTGGGGGTGTGAAGATCAAGGATATTTGGGAGTGGGGACTGGGGGTTGGGGATTGGGGACTAGCGATCGGCGACTAAGATGAGAAACAATATGTTGAGGGGCTGTATTTCACAAATAAATCAATGTTTCATAAAATCTAGATGATCCTATCTTTACTCTCAACTCACAACCGCGCCCTGAGCCTGTCGAAGGGCACCTGCTCAATAATAATGCAAATTACTAAAGATAAAGGCACACTGTTGTAAGAGTCGATTGAAGATGTAAACTTACCAAATTGTCACATGCCCCCTGTGCTTATCGAAGTTCTTTGATGAAGGTGAAGGCTTCGACAGGCTCAGCCGGCTGTTTCAACATTGATATGAAGCAATCAGAGTTTTAGCCGAAGAGAACAACGGCCGTTTCCCCCTACCCTACTCAACCCTTGGACCAATTTTGCCCATTTACTCTGGGAAGTAGCAATAAAAGAGGCACATGTTGCCCGTGGGCAACATGTGCAATTAGTCGCTTTCTTGATGTTGCCCACGGGCAACATCGTTGATAAATCAAACTGTTCCTTGCATATGGTTCAACAAATCAGTAGGATTGGAGCAGTGTCAAAACAGACAATTTGATGTCCCAGATGGCATCAGCTGGAGGTTAAGTTGAGCGCAAGAATCATTGCAGTAACCAATCAAAAAGGGGGCGTTGGGAAGACAACGACGGTGATTAATCTGGCCGCCTTGTGGGCGCGATTTGCCGGAAACGGCCGTATTCTTGTTGTCGACATGGATCCCCAATCCTCATTAAGCGAACTATTCCTAGGCAGTGAATTTACAATTGATCGCAATAATTCTGAGATGCCCACCATCAAAGATGTGCTTCAAGGATTGCCCATTCAAAACGCTATCTATGAAGTTGAGCTGGGGTCAGTTGGCCAATACAACGCCTCAACCCTCCACGTGATTCCAAGTCGTGATGAGCTTCGTGAAATTGAAATGGTGCTCCCATCCACGACCAACGGCATGTTTATTCTGGCTGACCAGCTTTATAACATCAAAGACGCTTACGATACGATCATCTTGGACTGCCCAGCTTCATTAGGAACATTTACTCAAACGGCACTGTTTGCAGCAACGGAAGTGGTTATCCCAGTAAGCCCCGGCAAGTTTGAATTGCGCGGTCTTGTTAACCTTCGGGAAGAGATTGAGAAAGCGCAAAGCCCGCGCGTTAATCCCAATCTCAAAATTACAGGTGTTATTCCGCTGCGTGCTGACCGCACCAATTTAGCCAAACAAACGCGGGACTCACTCGCTCAATACTTTCCAAATCTGATTTTGCCTTCAGTTCCCAATCGGGTCGCAGTAGCAGAGGCTCATGCAGCTGCAATGGATATTTTTGAATACAGTCCATCTGATGATGCGGCGGCGGCTTATGAAGCGGTGCTGGCTGAATTAATTCGAAGGGGGCAAAATGGCTAAGAAAAAAATTGCGCTTGCAGGGCTAGACACCTTGCTCAAAGAAAGTGTTCAAACCAATCAATCTGTTCAATCATTTGAAAATAAAACAGGACAATCAATGGAGCGCGGCAGCTATCCATTGGAGCAAATCTTGCCTGATCCTGATCAACCCCGTGATGTGCTCACTCTTGAGCTATATGATTCATTGTTTCAAGGAAACTCGGCACAGTCAGTCATGCAGCAATGGATTGCATTAGGGAAACAAAACCCGTTGATTCAAAGCAAGATTGACAAGGTAATCTACCTAGCCAATACCATTCAAATTCACGGTCTCATCAATCCAATCACCATTTCGCGCAATAGCAATGTAAAACTTGATGCGCGCTACTTAATCGTGACCGGTGAACGGCGCTTTTGGGCGCATCAATATTTAAAACTGACGGATGCCAAAATAGATAACGCACATGTTCAATTTATCTTAGCCCGCATTGCAGAACCAAAACAAAAAACGGCCGTTCAGCTCATCGAAAATTTGGCCCGTGAACGACTAAACGTTTATGAGACGGCACGTGCCATTGACTCACTTCGTACGGAGATGGGGGAAGGTACAACTTGGGGTGATGTGGAAGATATCCTGCAAATCTCCCGTTCCTATCGCACACGTATTCTGAGAGTGCTTAAGCTGGGGGATCAGGCAGTAGATGTCGTACAGCAACACGATTTAACAGAGCGCGCCATACGGCCGTTAATTGACGCATATGCCAACGATTTAACGGCTCAAAATGACGCATTTAATCTCCTTGACCAAAACCTCCGTCAATATGAAGAACCTCGAATCAAGCAGATTATTTCTCAAGTAAACAGCAAGCATCGGCCTGCAGGCAAGAAGGCACCTGCATCCGTTGATTCATTTAAAAAAGTCCATCAATTTAATCGGTTTTTAAAGAAGGGTGGTGGGGAACTCTCAGCGCATGAGTTATCAAGCTCTGATAAAAAGGCCCTTCAAGAGATTGCTGATTTCATTCAATCGATATTAAAGTCGTAAAGCACTCTTGAATCTTTATGTCAACTTCGCATAGTATTGCAAATGCCTATTTTTCAATCACCTGACCTCTTTAGCCAATCATGGGAACTGGCTTTGATAACAGCCGTTTCTGTTAGTCTTATCGTTCTCATTTATCATCTGATTCAACTCAAACCTCAATGGGGTGGGGCGTATCGATCGGATGTAGCGTGGGCGATTGGGGGCATCACCTTCACCGCTTTCTACTTGATAAGCTGGCTAACCGGTGTGCTACAGACTATTTTTTCACGACCAATCATCCAATCAGAACAATTATCAACCCCTGCTTGGTGGGGACTGACACTCCTCTGCTTTATCATTATCTACGTGGGCTATTGGACTATTTGGCCAATGGGGACGTTGACTCATGGTCGTCAGCGCAATTTAGGAGCAATTCTCACCTTTGGTACGCTTTGGGGGGTAGGCGAGGGACTCTTTTTCATGAGCCTTTTGGCTCTAGTCGAGAAATTTGGTCTCTCACGGCTCTGGACGGGGATTATTGCTTATCTGCTCATCGCTGCCTTCAAAGGCATCTGGCACAGTCAATTTTGGGACATTTACGTCTCTCCTGAGCACAATATTGAAGAGTGGAACGGCCGTAAAGTGCTTTTTGTTCACACGCCCAACCTCATTTTTACCCTGATATACGTTTTGTTATATGAAAATGTGGCTATCTTTGTGTTCCTGCAAACATTAGCCCTCGTTGGATCGGCTTACTTTATGCATTTTCCGTCCTACCAAGCCTACAAATCAACTTCTTTAACACCATGACCATGATTGATATTGACCAATACCTTGCCCGAATCAACTACCTTGGCAGCCGAGAACCGAACCTCTTGACCCTCACCGCTTTGCAATCCGCCCATTTGCTTGCTGTTCCCTTCGAGAACCTCGATATACACATGAAACGGCCGATTATTCTCGATCGCGCCAAAATCTACCACAAAATCGTCAAGAATCGACGCGGAGGCTTCTGCTATGAACTCAACGGTATCTTTTCACTGTTGCTTGAAGGCTTAGGGTTTGATGTGACGCTGCTCACGGCCCGTGTCGTGAACAGTGAAGGCCAATTGGGGCATGAATTTGACCATCTCACCTTGATGGTAAAGCTTGACAGTAAGAAATGGCTAGTTGACGTCGGTTTTGGGTTTTCGTTTGATGCACCGCTAGACATTGAGTCCCCTTTTGAGCAAAAACACGGCAAAAACAGCTATC
>JANQSK010000346.1 GCA_028284105.1 Anaerolineae bacterium | reverse complement strand
AATTTAATTTATCCTTACGAGACGATTGTTTGGGTATCAGCCAAACAAGAAACATTACACGTAGCGGGGCGAATTCCCAGAACTGATTATTTTAGAAATTTGACTGACATCTATACTGCTATTGCCGATGTGTTAGAACATGAGGATGTTATTCGCGCATTACCAGAGGATCAAGGTCGTCTAGTTAAGCGAATTTTAACCAAAAAGCCCATTTTATTGATTGTCGACAATTTGGAAAGTGTCTCAGATGAGACCGTCTACAGTTTTCTTCGTCATGATTTGCCCTTCCCCTCAAAAGCAATGATTACGACCCGCCGAAAAATTGATGTTGCCCAATCAATTCGGGTGATTCATTTTGACACCAAGGAAACTTGGGAGCTAATCAACCATGAAGCTCAGGAAAAAAATGTTGTTTTTGTTGAGCAGTCTTCAGCCGTTGATCAACTATCAGCGCGGCAACAGTCAGCCAAACATATTGTTCTTACCCAGGATCAAAAAGAGAAGTTACACCAACGAACCGGGGGTATACCTTTTGTCATTTCCTTGACCGTGGCCCAAATTGCGCGAGGATACCCAATTGATCGGGTGTTAGCCAATTATGGCAAAGTGAATGATGATTTGTTGAACTACTGTCTTCAATTCTCATTTGAAAGTTTACGAACCCGTGATGCACGTCAGGTGCTAATAGCATTATCCTTATTTGCAGTGGATGCTAGCCAGAATAGTCTCTGCGCTGTTGCTGGGTTTGAACAAGATGAACTCAGCTTCCAAGAAGCATTAGTCGAACTTGATCAGCTTTCATTGATTGATGTCCATCACGATCCAACATCATATAGATATGCGACACTACCCATAACGCGTGACTTTGTTCGACATCTAGTAACTGATAACGAAGAAAAAAAAATAAGAGAACGTCAAGCTGAATATTACCTTGAGCTCTTTTTGACAATTGGTTCCGATTATACGCCGTCCAACTGGCAAAAATTTAATAAACTAGATCCTGAACGTGAAAATATATTTGACTTAATGACCTATCTTTACGAAAATGAAGCCTACACATTGGTTATTCGCTTTACTTACTATCTTTGGGGATATCTTTCTTTTAGGGGCTATTGGAGTAACTGTTTAATTTGGGTGGAACATAGTGAGAAAGCCGCCCAATACTTACAACAAACGAATGAATTTGAGGTTGAGGCAAAAACGCATTTAGGTTTCTGCCTCAACGAAAAGTCTTGGATTCAGATAAACTTAAATCGTAGAGAACAAGCACGTGGCACGATTCGTCAGGCAATGATGCTATTCGACGAAGTAAATGAGAAAAAAGGCAAAGCGATCGCATTGCGCCATCTTGGAGTGTTGGAAAAAAATGAACAAAATTTTGCAGATGCAAACGAATACTACTCAAAATCTCTTGATATATGGAAAAGTATAAATGATGAGCGAGAAATCGCTGGAATATATAATAATCTAGGATCTCTTGCGATTGAGCAAAAAAAATTCCGAAAGGCGACGGATTTACTGGAGAAGGCCTTGGAGATAAAGAAAAAGTTGAACGATATTCCCCGTTTAGGAAATACACTATATTATTTGGGGGAAGCTTATTTTAACTTACGACAAATTGAATCATCGAAAGCATTTCTCTTACAAGCTTGTGACATTGCTAAATCTTGTGGTGAGATTCTTTATCAAGCTAAATCATATGAATGTTTGGCTAAGCTATACACAGAATTAGATGAAGTTCAGGCTGCGAATTCAGCAAAAGAAAAAAGTATAATTCTATTTGAACATATTGGCATTAATATAGAAAAAAACATTGTATAATGTCAATAACCATTTGATAATGATTGGGCAATGTAAAGTGAAAACTGACAATATCTTGATACTAAGCCAGCCAAAACTAGTCGACCAAGTTGAATTGATAGATGATTGTGCTTGTGAGGCTGACCAGTCATTGCTTCCACCAACATTGACTAGACATGAGTTATTTCCGCAAAAAACCCGCCTAAACAGGGTTTCTGGATTGCATATTCAACCAATCACGAACAAATTTCAACTGATCTGTAACCTAAAAAGTCAGGATCAAATAGGATTACTAAACCGAGAGGCGCAGGCTCTATTAAATCATTATGCTACTCCAAGACTATTTGACTCAACTGAAGATGTATTCCCGCATATCTCTCGACCGTTACTTCAACAATATACGCAGCGGTTATTAGAATTAGGCGTGTTAGAGGCAACCTATCCAGAAGAACTTCCAAACGATAGCATCGTTCAAGAAGAAACGATACCACCAAACCAAACCCTAACCGCCTGGCTCCATATCACAAACCAATGCAACCTCCGTTGTTCCTACTGCTATATTCACAAAACGCCAGACAAAATGGCACTGGAAACGGGGAAGCGAAGTATTGATGCAGTTATACGGTCGGCTGTGGCACATAAATTCAAACGAATTAAGCTGAAATATGCTGGGGGTGAGGCAACACTCAACTTTGGGCTGGTCGCGGCGTTGCAAGCCTATGCGCAAGCGCAGGCTGCACAACATCAATTAACGCTGCAATCG
>JANQSK010000806.1 GCA_028284105.1 Anaerolineae bacterium | reverse complement strand
GCAAAAGCTTTAGGTGAAAACCACGGTCTCGATAAAGAGCAAATTAACAAGCTAATTGGAAACGATAGTAAATCATACGTGCCATCAGGCATTGATCCTTCTCAGCTCACACCGCTACTCCACAAATACCCACAATTAGTTCGCGTATTTGCACACCCTGCGGCAGGGTCTTTCCCTGGCAAGAGCTTATACAACGAAGTCTTACCATCAATTGATATTGTTGAAATTTTGATGCCTGAATTTTTGGATAATGATTTATTAGGACTTGATGGGCTCGAGGTTGAATATCCTGGCCATGCCCCTGAACATCGTGAATTGATGGGTCAATGGGCTGATGCGTATGGCTTACTCAAAACGGGCGGCTCAGATTGCCACGACCGCATTGATCGGCCTATCGGTAAAGCAGGTGTTCAACAAGAAGTCTTAGATGATTTGTTGGCTCGCCTAAACACGGCCGTTCCTGTCTAAACAGATAAATTTCAAGTGATGGGCAATTAAAGAAGCAACCCCAAATTGCTCATCACTTCTCTGCTCTTTTCTCTCATCTTTAACTCTCTCCTATTCTCCAATCCCTCGTTCTGATAAATCCCAACGCTATTCCCCCATCAACTGTACAACCAGTTCCCTTTGCCTAGGGCGATTATCAAAATCAAGATAGATAATTTGCTGCCACGTGCCGAGGGTTAAACGGCCGTTTACAAATGGCACTGTAATAGAAGGCCCCAACATCGCTGCCCGCACATGACTATGTCCATTGCCGTCTCCCCATCGAGCATTGTGGGCATATGGTCTGTTGGGGTGAGCAATCTCATCAAACAGACGTCGCATATCGGTTACACACCCTTCTTCAAATTCAATCGTCGTTACGCTGCTGGTTGCAGATGGGCAAAACACCGTCGCCAAGCCATTCATCAAATGGGAGCCATTTAAGATACCAGCGACCGACTCAGTGATGTTGTGGGCGTCCGCATCCCCCTGTGTTTTTAATTTAATTTGGTAAGTTTCTACTGTCATATTGGCCTCAATTCCACTGTGCCAAAACTGCTCTGTAGGCAAATTAATCGAATTTTATTTCGTTGTGACGTTTTTCACAGCGCCCCACCCTCATTTTATCTATTATAAAGCTATATTCGCTTGTCATCTCTTTCAATATAGCAAGCATACGACCAGAGATTGCGGGGCACAATTGCTCCCAAATTATAAATAACAAGACAAATCAATTTTTTTATTGGAGCCGTTATTGGGCAACGGTCTGGTTCAGGCTGTCTACGCAATAACTTCCACGGGAGGATGTCATGATTTTAGCAATGCTTTTAGCACATTTAGTGGGTGATTACATCTTACAATGGAACCAATTGGCGGCCTGGAAAAGTCGAGCATTAGCAGGGGTTACTGTTCACTGCATTATCGTTTTTATAGTCACCTGGCTTTTTGCGATGCCTTTCCAGCCAGTTTGGTACTTAGTCACGTTTATCGGGGTGATGCACTATCTTATTGATGCAGTGCAATTCCTGACCAAGCCTAAATTTTCACCGTTGGTTCGATTCTCATTGGATCAACTAGCCCACTTCATTGTAATCTTTATCGCTTTAGGGCTTGGTGGTTATTTAGATTTATCATTTGTCTCGAACTTTGTTCATGGGCTGTTCCAAAACGACCAGATGATGGTGTATTTGGTAGGGTATGCCTTTTTAACAATGCCAGCATGGGTGGTGATTAAGTTTGCGGCCTATGGTTTAGTTAATAATTCACCACCAGAATTTGGGGACAACAATAAGTATTTGGGGATTTTGGAGCGAGTTTTGATGGCCACGTTTGTCATCTTAGGACAGTTCTTGCTTGTACCGTTTGTTGTGGCACCCCGTTTAGCGATGGAGTGGCAGCAAATTAACCAAAGTGAGAAAACGGCCGTTTATTTGGCTGAGTGGCTTGTAAGCATCGCAGCCGCTGTTGGGATAGGTGTCTTACTGAGTTTGATCTAATTTGAAGGTATGATGTGGGTGAAGGTGCTTGATTTTTACACTTCACTCACACATTTTTCACCTCAGTTCAGTGTTTGGAAGCAACGAGTTGAATTAAAATAGATGCTCACAGCTACCAAACCTTGAGGAAACGACCTGTATCATCAGTCGTTGGTTAGATTCAAACTTCGTTTCACTTAAGGGAGAATAAAATGAGTAGCAAGGTACAATCAATACACCGACCATTGACGACACTGAAAAAAAGCGTCATGGAGAAACGCATGGACAAGGTAGCATTTCTAAAAAACATTCCCCTATTTGCTGAACTCTCTGAGCATCAATTGAATCAAATTGCTCAGGATACCATGGCGCGACGCTATAAACAGGGTGAGATTATTTTCCGTGAAGGGGATCCCGGTCAGGTACTCTACATCATTCAAGCTGGCCAAATTCGCATCTTTGTAAACGGCATGGATGGCAGTGAAACATCTGTGATTTTGTTTGGCCGTCCAGGGGAACTGTTTGGGGAACTTTCCGTCATTGATGGCCTGCCTCGCTCTGCAACGGCCGTTGCGCTTGAAGGAACCGTTTTGCTCATTTTAGGGCGCGAATCGTTCCGACAACATATGCGCAAAATGCCACAGCTAGCAATGAATTTCATGCAGGTACTGAGCCAACGCGTTCGTTACAATACACAACAAATCGATGGCTTCGCATCATTAACTATCACCCAACGTTTAGCTCGTAAGTTGCTTGAGCTAGCCCATGATTATGGTCGAGTTGAAGACGACGGTGTGTTCATTGATATGCAAATCACCCAAACGACCTTAGCAGGGATGCTGGGTGCAACCCGAGAGCGCATCAATCGTTGTTTAAGTGAGTTTCGCAAATCGGAATGGATCTCCACTCGGCAGGGGTATATCACGATTCTTGATCCTGAGGCGCTCAGAACGGCCGTTTCTGGCTAATTAAAAATCAAACAAGGAACAAAGTGTGACCCATAAACGTCAAAACCCATCTCTTCGCAAACTCACCAAGGGCACGGTGGTCGGAATCGTTTTATTAACAGCTTTGTTCCTTATTCTTTTTGTAAGCAATCAATGGGTTGCTGCCAGCCTCGTCGTTATCGCTTTTGGGGCAGGCGGTTACTATTTGTACAGCGGCCACAAGATTATCCCCAGTGAAAATGCCGCTGAAAACGCCCAGAAATGGGACCAATTCCAACAAGATTCTTCTAACTCCGATTAGACACAATTTCAGAATCACATACAATTCCCGCCATGCGGAAATATCTATCAAACATTTTGAAGCTCTTAGTCACCATTCTGGCCTTATGGCTTGTTTTGCGTGAAGTCGATCTTCAAGAAATCTGGACAACGATTTTATCGGCTGATTTGTGGTGGATATTTGCGGGGTTTATGCTGTTTAACCTCAGCATGATCGTTCGAGCCTGGCGTTGGTGGGTGTTGCTCCGGGGATTAGGCATTGCCCCCAAATTTTCGCGGCTTGTGGAGCTTTACTTTGTAGGCAACTTCTTTAATATGGCGCTCCCGTCAGGCTTTGGGGGAGATGTCGTCCGCGTCATTGAAGTGGCTCGTGATGTGCCAACGGATGTGGCCACTGGTACAGTACTGCTAGATCGATTGGCGGGCTTAATTATGCTATTTGTGGTGGCGATGGTGATGCTGCCTTTCCAAACGGCCGTTATCCCCCCGCACATTCTTTGGATGACCATTGCAGGCTTCGTCGGCGGGATTGTCGGCATCTTATTGCTGATGGACGGCCGTTTAATCCGCAGACTAGGTGGATGGCTGCCCAAACCACTCAACCCGAATGAAAATGGCGCCGTGGGCAAACTCCTTCAAGCAGTCCAAGGATGCGGTTGGAAGTCTGTTTTGCAAGCTATGGCCATCTCAATCATCTTTCACTTTATTTTGGCAGGCTGGTGGTTTACCTCTGGATTGGCTTTTGAACAGAGCATTTCCTACAGCTATCACTTGTTCATTATGCCGCTCGTGGCTGTGCCATTGCTTATCCCTTCCTTCGCAGGATTTGGGCCGCGAGAACTTATCGTCCCCACTTTGTATACCGTCGTCGGCGTACCTCAAGAAATTGGGCTAGGCATGTCAGTGATCGTATTTGTCATCACGCGCCTATCTGGACTCGTTGGGCTCCCACTTTATCTCCTCTCGCTTCTCCGCAGCACGATTGAAAAGCGAAACGAGGAAGAATCTGCTGAATCAGCGCTCTAAGATCGACGCTTATTCAGTTGATATTGAATCACTCTCCACACAAATGGATCATCCTCAGAAATCATATTAGGCTCGAAACCATACTTTAAATAGAGGTTAACAGCCGGTAGTCGAACAGAACCTGTTTCTAGTTTGGCGCTTTGATAGCCTAATTGTTGAAAAGTGTGCATTATCTTGGTCAAAAGGGGTTTGGCTAACCCATTTCCCTGCTCGCTTGGCAATATGGCAACCCAATGCACCCGACCGCAGTTGGCATCTTCATCATCCCACCACGCGGATGCTGTCCCAACAACTTCCATGTTTGGATTAATAATGTAGAACTGACGCGTCTGCAGTGGTTCGATCTCGTTTCCAAACACTTGCTTAAATCTTTCAACCGTGAATTCATTATACGGATCGGCTTCAATATGTATGTCTCGCCAATGTATCTCGTCTCCAGGTTGATACGGCCGTATTTGGTACCCTGCTGGCAATGCAGACTCAGGAATATCCACCAGCGTGTGCCGAATCATATGAACAGGCTGGTTCCCAATGTCAGGTTGAAAGAGCCACCATTTTAGCCATCGATAAAGGTCACGTAGGGCCATTTTTTCTTGATTTCCTTTTTACGATATCGATTATGAAACTCTTCTAAAGTCACTTTTCGCTTATTACGTCTAAGCTTCATTTCAAATAGATCCTCTAACCCAAAAGGAGCAAAGATTTTTAATGATTCATCTGGTAAAAAGCGTACAGCAACGGCCGTTGCCGTTTCGGGCCATGCGGCTATTCCATCTTCTGCTGATTCATAGGGATCAACAGGATAACCAAAGTACGCTTCATGCCATGTGTGAACGGCCGCTTGGTTGGTAGCCTCCCACTCAATGTTTGGCAAAACGGCCGTTAATTGCTCATTGGCCTTCTTGTCTCTTTCACGACTTAAATCATTGGCATCGAAAAACGCAACATCCACATCATTTAATGGCGATGGTTTATCATATTGATGGAGATGGTCCCAGACCAAATTACGCAATAAGCCAGCACCGATATACCAATTGGGTAAATCAACTGTTCGAGCCGCTTGCAAAATGTTTGAAATCATCGATGATTCAAAGATAAGCTGTTTGAGCTGTGATTCATAACTGCTGTTCTGATTCATAAAATCGAATTGTACCTGACCTTATCTGATGAGGAATGTGATGTCTGAGAATAAGAAAATTCAGTTTTTATACGACTATTTAGCTGATCAAATAGTAGACGGCCGTAAAACAGCCAGCGTGGCCACCTTTGAAGAGGCATTTATCGACGAGGATGAATATAACCAGGCCCTCATGATTGGTAAATATTATGACGTTTACACCTTAAACCACATCAAAAAATGCACCATCCGTATTGTCGCCATGGAAGTGTGTCGTTGGAACAGTATCCCGGAGCGACTTTGGCGGGGGGAAACCAATCACAATGCAGAGGAATTTAAGCAAGATCACCTCGACTATTTTGATCATCCTGACGATGATTTTGAATTTTTAGCGTACTATTTTGAGAAAGTGGATTAATTGTCCACTCTCCTAAGGCAAAGAGCAGAAACTCCCTCAATTGCTCCTCCATCCCTTTCAACGTAAAATAGTACTATGACAAATTGGTCGCAGGATAGCTATCTAAAAGCGTATCGTTTTGCCGCAGAAGCACATGAAGGTCAGCTCTTCCCAGGCACAAATATCTCATACTTGATGCACCTCAGCTTTGTCACGATGGAGGTCATTGCCGCACTAGCTTATCATCCAGAAGCAAATGGTGATTTAGCCGTGCAATGTGCATTGCTCCATGATGTGTTGGAAGATACGGCCGTTTCAGCAGAATCTGTTAAAGAAACATTTGGCTCCGACGTTTTGCATGGAGTTTCTGCTCTTACCAAAGACAAAAGCTTACCTAAAAAGGCCAGTATGGCCGACAGCTTAGCGCGAATCCAACAACAGCCCAATGAAGTTTGGATGGTCAAACTGGCAGATCGAATTAGCAATCTTGCCAAACCCCCTTCGCATTGGGACAGCGAGAAGATTGTGGCGTATCGTCAAGAGGCGATCCAAATTTATGATGCTCTCAGTGACGCCAGCGATTTTCTTGCCAAGCGGTTAAATGAGCGAATTGAGGCGTACCAAAAGTATGCGTGAGATTTGGTATAAAACGGATTTAGACGGTGTCGATTGGGAACAATTAAAAGTGGACTTAATCGCTGACCAGTTCGACAACGGCCGTTCCATCGAACAATACAAAACCTCCTTTGAAAACTCCGCCTACGTCATTTTTGCAATGGATGGGAACCGAATTATTGGCAAAGCTAGAGCGCTATCCGATGGCGTGTGCAATTGTTATGTGGTCGACGTCTGGACCCACTCAAACTATCGCAAACAGGGCATCGCAACGGCCGTAATGCAAAAATTGATTGAGCAAGCCCGCGGTCAACACGTCCATCTCTTTACGGACGACGCCGTTGGCTTCTATGAAAAAGTCGGATTTAAACAAGAAGAAGTGAGCATGGGTTTAGTCGCTGGTCGCTGGTTAGATCCAAATTCGTAATGACAACACAAATTCACACATTTCCCCCAGGTGATTGGATGTTGGATGGGCGCTTAGACGCCCTCCAAATGGATAACTCCTTGGGCACAAATGATTTGATTTTTGACTTTCATGCTGTCCGGTTAACCAAGGCCGCCACCATTGAGTATGATGGGGAACGTCCGTATGAAGCGCTTCACGGGCAGCTCATTCCAGCCCGTGTCCGATTTAGAAACATTATTTGGATTCAACAAAGTGGCTTATTTGGCCAGCTTAATAACGTCCCGCTTGATCATCCGGTGCGCAGTATCCGAGGCATGCTGCATTGGACCCTCCCTCAGCAAAAACCTCGCTTTATGCTTTTGCATGGTGAGGAAGATTTTTCCATGCTCATGTTCTATGCTGATGAATATGAACGAGAAGACCGCTCAGGGGTAATTGAACCTTTCTCTGAAACGCGCTATTGGTCATCGGCACCACTTTTGGAAGATGCCACTGTTGTCGACAGCAGCGCAGAGCTTCAAGCTCAGTTTGGAGGCGATTCGGTTCCAATTTGGATTAACGGGGCGTTTGTAGATGATCGCTTGTTTGTTGGTGGGGTTGATGATCAAGGTGGGAAACGGCCGTTGATCGATCACGTTCTGAATTTGGGTGAAAAACCAAGCCGTTGGCAAAAAGGGGACACTGGCCCACTAGATCGATGGTCTAAACAAGGTGAGGGCAGCAAAGGCATGACGCCTCGCCAAATTTACGAAGAAGCTAAATGGGTCGTTGAGCATCTCAAGAACAACAAACGGGTCTTAGTCCACTGTGTGGCAGGATTTAATCGATCGGTTACCATATGTTGTGCCATCCTCATGATGGTCGAAAAGATTCCACCCACCACTGCCTTGCAGCGCATTCGCCGAAATCATCCGTGGGCCAGACCTGATGGCACCCACTGGCTCGCACTCAAATATTTAGCACAGCGACAAAAAGTTTAGTCCATGCAACCCATTCACAATACCCATACTCATATCTTTACCCTTGAATCAATTCCGAATCAATTTTTGCCTTTGGGACTTGTTCGCCTCGCTCGCACAAAAGTAGGCGGGGCCTTACTTGGTGTTTTGTTAAACCAACTTTGGCCATTTGCAAAAAATGACAAACTGGATCGCTTAGCTGCTTTTCTAAATATTGGGGCTCTGCGCACCCAAAAAGATATTTTTGAGTTTGTGCAAAAATTTTACCCTTCTGATAGTCGCTTCGTTGTTTTATCCCTTGATTTAGAGTATTTGGGGTCTGGCGTTGCCCCGCTTTCTTATATCGATCAGCTTCGCCAGCTGATTCAACTCAAATACCGTTACCCAGATAATCTATTTCCTTTTGTATGCGCCGATCCCCGCCGACCAAGGTTTTTAGAATTAGTTACCAATACGATTGAAAAGCATGGATTTACAGGAATTAAGCTCTATCCTTCTTTAGGATTTTGCCCAGCTGATGGCCGCCTGATGTCACTTTATGCGTATGCTGAAGCGCATGATATTCCCATTATTACCCACTGCTCACGTGGAGGCATTTACTTTCAAGGGGAACGCACATCAGATATGCACTGCAGCACTTATCGTCCTCATTGGTGGCCACTCACAGATCGCAAAAATTTCGCCAATCGCTTCGTCGATCCCAGCAATTACGAGACTGTTTTAGAACGGTTTCCCAATTTGCGAATCTGTTTTGCGCATTATGGGGGCCGCCAAGAGTGGAACGATTTCTTGTTGCACCCGTGGCCAAATGACACGCACACACCATCTTGGCTTTCAAAAATCAATGATATGATGCGCAAATACCCAAATGTGTATGCAGATGTCGCCTTTACAGCTTTTCAGAAGCGTTTTTGGCCACTAATCAAAGTGCTCATGAATACAGAACTTCTTCAGGATCGCATTTTGTACGGATCAGACTTTTACATGGTCAGATCTTCCGTTTCTGAAAGGGAATTTAGCATCAATCTGCGTGGCTCAATTGGTGAGCAAGAATATTCACGTATGGCAAGAACTAACGCGGCTCGCTTTTTGAAGTTTGATCAAGAAACAGATTAACCATGTTACTCCCAGAATTATCTACGTATGATGAAATCTGCCAGGCTTTCCAATGGCAAATCCCTGAACAGTACAATATGGTGCAGGATGTTTGTGATAAACATCCTAACAGCGCACCGGCGCTAATTTATGTCAACTCAAAAGGGGAAGAAACTCATACCTCATTTGGGGACCTCAAAAAGATTTCAGCCCGGTTTGCCAATGTTTTGTCAGCTCATGGAATTAAACGGGAAGATCGTGTCGGTATTTTATTGCCGCAATGTTTGGAAACGGCCGTTACTCACATCGCTTCTTACCGCCT
>JANQSK010000802.1 GCA_028284105.1 Anaerolineae bacterium | reverse complement strand
ACAGTCGGTTTGAAGCAAGTCCTTGATAAGGCACGCAATCATCCTTTGTGGAAAGATCGAACGCCAGGTGATGGCGTAGGAATGGCTGTGGGTGGATGGCCTAACTTTATGGGGAACGCCGATGTGACTTGCCGTGTTGATACAGACGGCCGTGTTCGCATCGAAACGGGTATTGTTGATATCTCCGGCACAAAGAGTGCGCTTGTTTTGGTAGCCGCCGAGCAGTTGGGTGTTGATCCTGATGAAATTGAATTAGCACAAGGAGACACAACCGGTGCATATGGGCCTGGAAGTGGTGGTAGTCAGGTGACTTACACCGTGTCTGGGGCGATTGATGAAGCTGCGGCAGATGCCAAACGTCAGCTTCTTGAAATCGCCGCCAATGAATTTGAAGCAGCCTTTGAAGACCTAGAAATTGTTAATGGTGAAGCACGCGTTCGGGGTGTGCCTGATAAGACGATTAAGATTGGTGAATTGGCTGGTAAAGGGCGTAGCGCCCGAGGTGTGATGCCCATCATTGGTCGCGGGCAATCAAGCCCTGAGAAAGCAGGTCCTGGGTTTGTTGTGCATATGCTCAAGATTGATGTTGATAAAGAAACGGCCGAAATTAAGCCAATCAAATATGTAGCCATTCAAGATGTAGGTTTGGCGATTAATCCGATGTTGGTTGAAGGTCAGATGCAAGGTGGGGCTATTCAAGGTTTAGGTATTGGGCTGTATGAGCAGTTTGTCTTCAGTGAAGAAGGACAGCTGTTAACCGGTACATTTATGGATTATTGCATGCCTCGCATTGATAATTCGCCTGACGTTGAGGCTATTATTGTGGAAAATCCCAATCCGCTTGGCTTGCATGGTGCTCGAGGGATGGCAGAACCGCCTTTGACCGCTGGGCCAGCTGCTTTAGCCAGCGCCATCCGTGATGCAACTGGTGTCGGTGTGACTGAAACGCCGGTCAGTGCAGAACGCTTGTGGCGCGCACTGAATGATTAAATTGTTGATTAGTTAGGGATTGGAGTCCCCAATCCCTAACTGTTTTATAAGCTGTTCTACTGGCTGAAGTGGAGCGACCACAAGGTCTGGTTCTGGTAATTCAGGAAGCGGTGGGAGCTGCTTTTGGGTGAGCTCAAATATTTTTTGTCGAAAGCTGGCGTTGGGGGAACTTTGATAAGCGGACTCATATAGTTGTGCAGCTTTGAGCTTAATATCGACTTGACTCTGATCCAAATAATAAATTTCTAGGTAAATGCTGGCTTGTTCTTCTGGTTCAAGCCATTTTTCTGTAAGGTGGTGGAGTTGAGAAACGGCCGTTTCTCTCTCAATAATCCCCAAATGAACATCAAGCAAAATTGAACGAACTGTTGCCTTCAGCATAATATCTTGGATTGAGGCTTCCCTCCCAATTTCAATGGCGCTGTTTGTGGCTGATTTCGCTTCTTGCCACCTTGACTGTTGGTAATAAATCTCTGCCAACGAATTGTGACAATGACACAGGAAGTAAGTAAATTCAAGCTCCGTTGATTTTTCGATGACGTAAAGACAGATGGCTTCTGCTAACTCTAGCTGACCAAATTGGGACAAGACATACGCCATGTTGTACACAAAGTTAGTGCTGTTTGGAATATCACCAATTTCAAGAGCAAGTTGAAGTGCCTGTTGGAAACAAAGCATGGCATAATCGGAGTTCCCTAAAAATTGATACACATTGCCAGCGTTGCCAATACTTAAACAAAGCGATTCTTTATACCCTATCTCTTTGGCAGCGCTTAAGGCACGCTGTAGATAGGTTAAGGCTTGTGTGTATTCACCTTGGAACCAAAATGCGCCTGCCAAATCATTACTGGCTAGGATAATACCTGGCACATAATCATGCGCCTCTGCAATTTGGAGGGAAGTCTGCAGATGGTCCATTGCGTTTTGAATGTCACCCTGCTCTAAATAGGAAAGCCCTAAATTTTCATTTGCGATGCTCATCCCGATGAAATTATCTTGCTCTGTTGCCATTTGTAAAAAGCGCTGCGTGTAGGTGCGACATTGTTCATATTCTCCGTGCTGGAGGGCAGAATAGCCTAGTTGTTCAAATACTTGACTTTGGCCTTTGCTGTTATTTTGCGTGGTAAAAAGTGATTCAGCCTGCTGAAGATGGGACGATATGACATCATAAGGCTGGGAACGAGAAAATATAAGCAGCTTGGCTAAAGATAAACGGCCGTATCCCAGCATAAGATCATCGTTTAGTCGCGAACTCAGCTCAATAACCTGATTGAATGCAGACTCCGCTTCGGCCCAATTGCCAATGTGCTGCTGGATAGTGCCAATGTTGAGCCAAATTTGGGCTTGTTGTTCTTCATCAAGTAGGGGTAATAGCTTTTGATAGTAATCTAGGGCTGCTTCGTTCGCATACGCTTTCTCTGAAATTTCACCTGCCCTTTTGTAGTATTTCCGTTTTTTATCCGAATCGTCCGTTTCACCAAAGTGGAATGCCAGAATGTGGATGTATTGGTCTGTTTGATTTGCGTAGTGTGATTCAATAAATTGCCCAATGGCGCTGTGCAGATTGATACGGCTGGTATACGCCATGCTCTCATAAGCCACTTCTTGGAACATGATTTGGTTAAATTGGAATTCCAAATCGGCAGAGAGCTGCCTAGAGCTAATGATCTCTTTTCCTTGGATCGAATTGAGATATTCCCGAACGGCATCATCGGGGCCTAAATCGGGTGCGCTTTCCCACAGCCAAAAAGCCTTAAATAGACGACCTACCGCACTGGCTACTTTGAGTGTGGCTTGCTCACCGCTTGTTAGCTGATCGATTCGGCTGATGATCAGGCTTTGCAAACTGTTAGGCAGGGCGAGTTGAGAAACGGCCGTTTTCTGGCTGGGGTCGATTCCTTGATCTTTTAAGAAGTAAACGAGCGATTCAATAAAAAATGGGTTCCCATTTGATTTTTCATAAAGCTGTTTTGTGAGCTCGTTTGAAAAAGATGATTCACCGGGCCATAGCTGGTTAAATGTCGATGTAATTAAAGCCTGACCATTTTGTTTGTTTAATGGAGGCAGAGCGATTTGGCTCTGATGAGAGAGGTCGAATTGAAAACGAGTAAGCTGTTCAGGGCGAGTCAGAATGAGTAAAAAGATGGGCTCTGCTAAGACATTTCGGCTGACGAATTCTAATAGTTCAAAGGAAATTGAATCTAGCCATTGGGCATCATCGATGATGAGCAGCAACGGCCGTTTTTTTGCAAAATGTCGCAAAATATCGAAGATAAAAGATTTGGTTAGTTCTAAGCGTAGCTGTGGCTCAAGCCCTTCTGAAATACGATTTTCAGGAATGGGGAGATTGAGGACATCTTTGAGAAGCGGGAGACGCCTATCGATACGTGGATCAAGCTCGAGTAGATTCTGTCTAAGTGAAGAGATTTGATTT
>JANQSK010000794.1 GCA_028284105.1 Anaerolineae bacterium | reverse complement strand
GTTTTGCTCGCTCGAAAATGGTCCACAGCGCCCATGCCGCCATTAACAACATCGTGGGGTAGATGGGCAAAAAGTAGCGAGTTGATGTCACCCAACGCGTGCCCATAAAGGCAAAATAAAAGAGTGACCAACCCATCGGTAATGCATGTACCATCCAGTCAGGATTTCCGCGTATGCTTCGTGCTAAAGCCCATAACACACCAAACCAAGCCATCAACCCTGCTGTGATCCCCATACCGTACATCACCATATTGGTAAATGGGAATAAGATGGGTGCTCTGTCTGTCCACTGTAAGGCAAAGGGGGCTGAATAATCCGGCCCCTGAACATTCTGGATTTCATCCATATTGGCACGCCACTGTGGATTGAATCCAACAATCGATTGAATGGCGACAGAAAGGATATTTGGCTCTGTGCCTGTTTCAGTGAGGGCATGTTCACGGACAAGTTGTGAATCAGCAAACGCATAAGGTTGGGCAACGCGAAACGCTACAAAGGTCATAATAGCGGCTAGCGCGATGCCAAAAATCATGCGCTGGATGTCTGCGCTTGGCAAATAGCCATCACGGCTAAGTTCGGTGACGGGGTTTTGGCGAATCGTGTCAAAGATATCTGTTTTGATGCTTTCCCAACTGTGTCCACGACGCAGTAACCAAAGGAGGCCAGCAACATTGACCATCAAGGCCAATGGCGCCACATTGATTCGAGAAGCAACAGCTAGGCCAACACCAACCCCAAAAAGAATCCACCACCGTTTTTGCCACTTGATTTCAGCATCCCCAAAGCCTGCAATTCGAACGGCCGTATATATCGTAAACGTCGTCAAGGCTGCAGCCCAGTTATCCATTGTAAAAAAGTGGGACTGCTGAATGGGCATCACAGCTAGCGCCATCAGCAGGGCAGCCATTAAACCGACCCAGTTGTTGTAGAGACGCTTGCCAATTAAAAATAAGAAGATAATGGAGATAAGGTCAACTAAGCCAGACAAAAAACGACCAAAAATATGAATCCCATCGTATGCTACAAAATTATGCGTACACCAATTAGGTGCTATTCCATCCGCTCCAGTAAATGTATTACAAAGTTGGTTAGTCCACTCTGCGCCATACCGTGTAACTGTCATCGGGAAATTGCCATACACAAAAAAGGTCTGTCCAACGTTGTATGGATTTAAAGTGGATTCAGATGTCCGTAAATAGGTGATGGGATCTGGCGCGCCCTGAAGCGCAGATCCAACAATGGTTAAAAATCGTTCATCAGGATGTAAGTGGAAATTTTGGTCCCAATTGAGGCCAGTAAAACGAAAATAGCCCCCAAAGATCAAAATGAGGAATAGCAAAACAAACGTGAGTGTTTCCCACGAAATACGGCGCGTCGAAACATCTTTTTGTGACTGAATTTCGCTGTTCATATATTGGCTTATTCTTAATCTAGATTATCTATGTATCTTATACACAGCATGTCTTACAAATAGCTTACTTTTAAATGAAATGTTCCTAAGCAAATTTTCTCAAACCTACTTCAAGTAGCATGAGATCAAAAAATCATATGAAATTTAGCAAGATAGTGGTGGGAATTTGGAATATCTTGGCTATTCAAGATGCGCATCGGAGTGGTGACAAGCTAGATGGAGCCACCAGATGTTTGAATGAGCGTTTGCAATGAGGCTTCATCAATAATGGTGAATTTGCGACCAGAAACCTTTACCCAATTCGAGCGTCTAAAACGCCCTAATGCTTTATTGATGCTCACACGCGTAGCACCCGTCATTTCTGCCAAATCTGTTTGGGTCAAAGAAAGCTCAATCAAAATGCCATCGCTTGTTTCCTTGCCATGCTGGGCAGCCAATTGAAGTAACTGACGAGCAAGTCGTGCTGGCAAATCAAGGAAGAAAATATCGCTAATTTGATTGTTTAGACGCCGGATATGCTGCGCTAGTGTATGAAGTACGTGTAGTGCAAAATCGGGATTATCTGAGATAAAGCGAATGAAATCTTCACGATGAAGTGTTAAGGTCTCTGTCGGTTGAATGGCCTCAACCGTAGCCGACCGAGGTGAGTCATCTAAAAGAGCTAATTCTCCAAAGAAGTCACCTGAACCAAAAATGGCAAGCATTGCTTCTTGCCCATCTGGTGTTGAGTGAGTGATTTTTACTTTCCCCTTGCTGATGATGTAGAGTAATCCACCAGGATCACCATGATGGAAAATGATCTGCCCGGTATTAAATCGGCGCATGACAAGGCGCTGACCAAGTTGTTCGGTCTCATCGGCGCTTAGGTTGTTGAAAAAGGGAACGAGCTTCAATGCAGATGAAGCATTATATTTTTCATTCATAAGAAAAATCCCACGAAAA
>JANQSK010000786.1 GCA_028284105.1 Anaerolineae bacterium | reverse complement strand
ACCAACTCCGCTTCACGTCCGGAGAAGTCTTCAAAGAGTTGATCCCGTTCTGCTTCACGAACACGCTGCAAAAGCACTTGCTTTGCAGTTTGGGCAGCAATGCGACCAAATGCAGGTGTTGTGCTGTCAATCATGACCAAATCACCGTATTCGGCATCGGGATATCCCTGGCGGACAGCTTCATCTATCATCACTTCGGTGCGATTATCGATGATACTATCTACAACCTCTTTTTCAGTGTAAATGGTGGGCTCGCCCGTGCGTGGATCAATATCGGCAGCTACTTTTTGCATACTGCTGACGTTATTATCACGGCGATATGCAGAAACCAAAGCGGTCTTTAATGCTTCAAAGACATCTTCTTTGGGCAACCCTCTTGATTCACAAATTTCGTTAAACGCTAAAATAAATTCGCTTTTCATCTTTTCTTATAATCCTGTTTTCGACAGATTCTTATAATGTGATCCTGTTGGACAGCATTCAATTGGCAAGTGCCTTAGGGAATAGCCATTTCGAAAAAATAGCCAAATAAAAAACAAAAAAAGTGGGGACCGCCCACTTTCAGAAAGAACTATGTAAAAACTAAGTGCGAATAATTCAAACTTGTTTTTACTGGGTAAATCACACAAATATGCCTGACTGTGTGATTTAGTAAAGCTAATAACCATCAAAGTATATCACGAGAAACTTTGATTCGCAATGGTAGGTTACGTGAAGAAAATCAGATTTTTATAAGAATTGCTCGAGTTGATGACATACGGCCGTTAATGATGGCAAAACGGCCGTGGCGTGACGAAAATCGCTATTCTTTGTGTCGTTATTAGGCACTGCAATGACGCGCATGCCTGCCGCAACGGCTGCTCGGCTGCCAGGCCCTGAATCTTCAAATACCAGACAAGTTTGAGGGTCAACAGCCAAACGTTTAGCCGCAAGCAAATAAATATCAGGGGCGGGCTTACCGTGTGGCACCTCATCACCACCGGCGATGGCTTGACAATGAGCCGTGAGATTGAGTTGTTTCAAAATGGTTGTTGCATGTTCATGTGGGCTTGATGTGCCAACACCCCATCGAATGTTTAGAGTGGAAAGCTTTTCAACAAGATCAAACAAACCAGCCATGACAGGCACATCTGCCTGCCGCATAGTGGCAAAGATGGCTGCTTTTTGCTTTTGAATTTCAGGAGGTGATAAAGGGAGGTCGAAAAATTGTTGGACCATTTCTGCAGAAATGTCTCCACGTAAGCCAACAAGTGATTGGGTCTGCTCTGGGGACAGCTGAGCGTTGTAAGGTTGAAGAAACTGCTGCCAAGCGCGATGAGAGATTGGCTCCGTATCAACCATAAGGCCATCCATATCAAAAATTACGGTTGTAGTTGTCATTGGAATTCCTTTTTGAGGCTAGGGATTAGTATCAACATTGTCCAAATTACCAATTACCCAATTATACAATTACTAATTACCAACTACTCTTCTTCACTATATCCCAAAGGGTAGAGTAAAAATTGGTATATAAGACGGCCGAATCGAATCGTATCGCCTTCGCTTAGAGACAACGGCCGTAAACCCAAGCGTTCTTCATTTAGATATGTACCGGTATCGCTTCCTTCATCGTAAAGCCAGTAACGGCCGTTTTGCCAGCGAATGCGGGCATGCAATGTTGAGATTGAGCGATCGGGAATTTGAAGCGTACTGCTACCGGCTAAGCGCCCGATGGTGACATTATCTTCTGATAGCACGAGCAGTTTTGCATTTGGGGAAACAGGGGCTAAAACGGCCGTGTGGTCTCTTTCTAAAATGTCAGGGAATGGAGCAACCTGATCCTTTTCTAAAGCAATATTATCTTGCAGAGAGGCGCGTCGATGATTGCGTCGTCTAATCAAAACAGGAAGCAAAATAAGCCCCAGTATGATAACGAGTGCGCCACCAAGCCAACCGATGGCGTTCACCTCACGCTGAATATTTTCGGTAAAAGTGGGTGTCGGTGTCGCAGTGGGCGTTGGTGCAGGCGTAGGTGTTGGTGGATCGGGCCATTCGTTGATCACAGAGATTAAGCGACTTTCAGAAACGGCCGTATTCCCTAAGCTGTCGGTTGCCTCAACAAAAATTTCATAAGCGCCTGCTTCTACGGATGAAACATCCCAACGAAGCTGAAGCTGATTCCCCACCTGGGAGGGTTCACCCATCAAAATAGCAGGTTGGGCATTGGAGAACAGGGTGACTTCAGCAAACGGCCGTTCAATGCCATCTGGCCAATTGACTTCTAAAGCGATGGGCTGTACAGCAGGCACTAAGTTTTCAATCGGCGTATCAACGGCCGTTCCGACACGACGAATAACATCACTGTCTAAATCAAAAGTTATTTCAGGAGGTTCTAGCGTAAGCTCAAATTCAGTATTGGCATTCGCTTGGCCTACATTGATTGAGATAGGATATTGGCCATTTTGGCGCACTTGTGACTGGTATTGCACTTGGACCTGATTGGATTGTCGCTGCCAAATGAGATAGATGGGATCGGTGTCTGCAGAGTTAGGCAGAGGTGTAAAAAAGCCATTGGTTGGTTGGTAAAGGGCTGCCGCATTTTCAATTTCCTCAAAGCTGGCCCCAGAGCCAACAATGGCCACAAAGATGGCAACGTTCAAGTTTTGAGCTTCCTCAACAATGCCTGGTGTGTTAAGGAGCTCGTCGAGTCGACCTGAATCACTCATCAACAGAATGGCTTGAAAGCGATTGCTACTTTGTAATGAATCAAGGTGTTCAAGAGCAAGCAGCATCATTTCATTTAGGGGCGTTGTTGGGGGGTAAGTGGATGTCCAATCACCAAACCCGGTTTCGATAGCAGATGAAGAGGTAACGGCGTCGATTAAAAGACGGCCGTTTTCATTCGCATCATCAGGTACAACAACCGACACAGTGTCTAATCCAGATGGGTTCATAAAGCGTGTGCCAAATCGATTGATGCTGGCCTGCATTTTGCCAAACCGATCAACATCTCCTTCAATATCAACATATTGAGCTGTCTCATTTGTATCAAGTACAAAGACCGCGTCCATGCCAACTGGGATAGAGGTGAGGGAAACATCCGCAATAGGGAGCCCGTCTTCACGAAGACTCAGCCCGTCTAAACTTGGCAAAGGGACGCTTTCAAACCCGGCTGAACGAACATTGAAGGTAACTAAAGGGAATTGGGAGAGGTCAGGCTCGCTTAAAAAAAGTTGGACGTTGCCTTGTGCTGATGTGGTCAGCGCAGAAAGGAAAACAAGTATGAAAATAAAGCTAAGCTGAGCTGCTTTTTTTAGATTGCTTTGTTTTCGAGCGTCCACTGCTGGTCTTGTTTTGCTTCCCATTAAAATTATTTTATGAGTTGGTCAAACGTGGGTAAATCGCCGCTTGGCCGTGGTTGTGTTATGTTTACTTTCAATCAGTCGTCTGTTATTATAGTCACAACCCCCCATCGGGAAAGAGACAACCATGAAACTGCCTAAATTAATCTTTTTTTTCTCCCTTATTTGCTTGTTTGTTTGGGTGCCATCATCATTGGTTGCCCAAGAAGATGATGTTCCAAACGTCCCTGTTTCCCAACTCATAATTACTGACACAAACGTTGAGGCGATTCCGACAGTTGGTTTACGCTTGTATGGCCGTGATGCACAAGGTAACCCGCTTGATTTTTCTCAACGATCGCTTTCCATTCAGAGCAATGGTGCCGCAGTAGGCCCAGTATCTATACAAGGCCAAGAAGAGATTGGTACATTAACTGTATTTTTGATTGATATTCCAACAGGCGTGACGAATCAATTAACGGCCGTACAGAATGCGATTCAATCGTATGCTTCTGTGGGAGGAATGAAAGAACAAGTTGATTATGTGGCCGTTTTTCAGGTTGGTGCAGATTCACCGACCCAGCTACTCGAACCTGTCCCATTTCACAATAGCGTCCGCAATTTGTTCGTTTCCCCATTGATACCCGAAACGGGGGCGACGGCATTGGTAGATAGCACAGTTGACCTGTTAAATCAGATTGAGTCCCTCAAACCGACTGAAGGGATGGCGGCATCTATTGTGCTCCTAACGGACGGCACAGATTCCGTTAGTATCCAAAACGCGCCTGAAGATGTAGCCCCTATCGCGGCTGAACTCAATGTGCCGGTTCATACATTGTGGCTTTTAAATGATGATTTAGGCGATTTTAGTCGCGGGGCAGGGCAAGAGTATTTGGCTGACCTTTCCGCAGGATCTGGTGGCATTGCGGGTTTTGTAAGCAATGATGACGATTGGCCCTTGATCTGGAATCGAGTTGCCGGTTTTCGTTCCCAAACACGTGTGCTTTACACAGCATCTGCACTCACCCCAGGTGATGCAACAATTGATGTCTCTTTGGCTGATGATCCAACCATTACAGCACAAACGGCCGTTTCCATCCCAGATAATATCCCTTCGATCGTGATCGATTTACCAGCAGAGGCACGCACTTTAAGCACGCCAAATCTAGAACGGCCGTTAAATTTGCAATTTAACACAACGCTCCAATGGCTTGATGGCGTTGAACGAACGCTTGAAGCATCACAGCTTGTTGTGAATGGTGAAACGGTCGCTGACATTCCGGTTGGAGATGTCGGTCAATTTTCAACGGCCGTTTCTAATCTACAATATGGTAACAATACGGTTGAAGTCGTCAT
>JANQSK010000784.1 GCA_028284105.1 Anaerolineae bacterium | reverse complement strand
TCGTAGGCTTTTTTGTTTGCGGATTTCATGTGGCATTTATCGGCACCCATCTTCCTGCTTTTTTGTCTGATAACGGCTTGCCCGCTTTGGTAGGGGCTGGTGCTTTATCTCTTGTGGGGGTGTTTAACATGGTTGGCTCTTTTGCATTTGGGTGGCTTGGCGATCGGTATCGCAAAAAGAACCTTTTAAGCGTGATTTACTTAGGACGTGCTATCGTGATTGCGCTCTTTATTTTCTTGCCAATCACACAACTGTCAGCATTTGTATTTGGGGGCGCAATTGGATTTTTGTGGTTGGCTACAGTGCCTTTAACAAGCGGCACCGTTTCTCAAATTTTTGGGGCGCGCTATCTTTCAACTTTGTACGGCATCGTTTTCTTGAGTCATCAAGTTGGGGCATTTTTGGGCGTTTGGTTGGGTGGCCTCTTATTTGATCAGACAGGGACGTATAATTTGGTTTGGTATGCAAGCATTGCCTTGGGCATTTTAGCGTCGGTTGTGCATATTCCGATGAAAGATCAACCCCTTGTGCAAAGTGAGTTAGCAACGGCCGATTAATTTTTTGTTGAACGAAAGCACTTTAAACTGGTATTTCAATAAGTTCCGCTGTGGGCTCTGTTAGAAATTGAGGTGCCCCTTCTGTCACATAAACCAGATCTTCAATGTGATAGCTTTCATTTCGATCAGGTAGGGCAACAAAGGGTTCAATATTAAGGATCATGCCCGGTTGAATAGGTGTTTGATTCTTGGCATTGATCATAGGGACTTCGTGTAAATCGATGCCCATTCCGTGACCTATGTGGGGCATCATGAAGGGCAGCTGAAATTCGTTGTATTTTTCAACACAAAGTTCATATAGTGATGAAATCGGCTTGCCGGGAATGCAAGCATCCATAACAGTTTTCTGAATATCGGCTAAAGCGCTGTAAATTTCTCTTTGTTTTTTTGATGGAGGTCCTACAACGGCCGTTCTTGCCATATCAGCCAAATAGTTGTTGCTTAATTGCCTACCCCCCATATCAATTCGAACAATTTCCCCCTTTTGCAGAATCCGCTCAGAGGCTGTGGCGTGGGTCTCCAGCATATTGGGCCCGGCTGCAAACACATTAAAGAGGGGATGAATACCTGCATTCATAATGCCAGCTAAGATGCGATTGGCAACGTCCCTTTCGCTGCTTCCGGGGGTGGACTGGGTGAATCCCTCAATGATTGCCATTCTTGTGGCTTCCCCTGCAGTTTGTACTGCTTCCGCTTCCGATTTACTTTTGATGATAAGTGCTTCTTTGAAGGCGTCATCCCACGACACAAACGCCGCGTTAGGACAACTTGCTTTGAGGTGGCTTAGGGAGGCAGCGGATAGAGCATGTGATTCAATGCCAATATGGCCGTTTCCTAACCCTTTAGACATTAATAAGCGACCAGCAGCATTTGCCGGTAGCTCAGCGAACTCAATATAGATATGGATATCATCAATATCACTGTGATGTCGTGCCGATTTTTCTTCTAAGTTACACACCAAATAGGAACGCCGCCCGTCTTGAGTTAAAAGCACATACGCCTCACGCTCAGGAATGACCAATTGGGTAAGTAAGTAGCAACCGGACATATAGCAGGTGCCCGTTGGCGACACTATCAAAATCGCATCTAGGTGATCTGCCTGCATTTGCGCAATGAGTCTCTCCTGACGAGCCTGAGAATACATTTTAACTTCCTTTCCCCTTAATGATTTGAGGTGCGTGAAACTGGGCATCAGCTTGGAATCTAAGGATATTTTGCTTGATCGCTTCAAAATGGGTATCTAAGCTAGATTTTGGGACGCCAACTGGGCAGTAAGCAACATACATTGCATTTTTTGTTTTGGGCGAGATTGGCGAAATATTGTCCTGACCATAGATGATGGTGCAGACAGGGTTCTCTTGATCGCGCATCACCATATCATTACCTTTTAACGTTTGATCACGCCCTCCCATTTGAACAAAAGGCTCCCCTTTTTCAGTGCTGTCAAAGTTGATGGGGCCTTGAAGCTGATCAATGTCGTGAGATGCCGTTAGCACGAGCGTTTCAATTTCTGCAGCAAAAGCGGAATCAACAAGCGGATTGACATTGGGAAGATTCCTGCCTTTGTGCAGAATCGATTCTAATTGCAGCTGCACATGATAGGTCTTGTTAAATTTTTTGTAGTATGTGCGATACGCTTTGAGAATAGGATGTTGAATAAGATCGGCGCGTTGTTGCCCTGCAAATTTTTCCCGTACGGTCCTTACCACATCTAATTTGTGTTGATCAAGAGAAGACGGCCGCTTCTGATTATCCACCCCTTCTACAATGAGGTACCCAATATGTGCATTGGGAAAAGTTGTATGCCAGCGTTCTGAGACATTGATTTCAATCATAGTTATTACATCGTCGGAGAAAAAACGTTTATTGAAGCTTGAGCTTACTGAAGGGCGATTGTTTAATACAGCCTTCGACAAGCTCAGGCTTCACTGTTGATTCTGAAAAAACACGGACTCAAGACAATTGCTAAGCAAATGAGAGTTCAACCTTACCAAAGACGCCAAAGTATGCTTCGAGATGATCACCCTTTTGAGCCGCATAAATCATGTTAACCGTGCCGGAGATGACTAAATCTCCTTTTTTCAATGGCTTGTTGGTCGCTTGACCATGATTAGCAAGCCAAGCCATCACATTGAGTGGATGGCCTAAGACTTTATCCCCAGTGTCACTGCCAAATTTTGCACCATTTAGATTCAAGGTGACTTCATGGGTTGCAAGTTCAATCTCTTGCCAATTTTCAACCAATTCACCCATCACCATAACGCCGTGAATGGCGTTGTCTGCAATAAATTCTGGTGCGGTGACCCCTTCAAACCCCACAAAATGGTGGCTAGCTATTTCGATGGCAGGGAAAAGATGGCTAATAAACGGCCGTATCGTGTCTGCGGAATAGGGTGTGTCAGAGACAGGCACATCTTCACCCATCACAAATCCAAACTCAGGTTCAATCAAGCGGACGTGATAATCAGATGCGGTTAACACCTTGCCGCTTTGAAAAGTGGTGGCTGAAAGAAGTTGGCCTCGAAACGGCTCAGGGGCATTGAGCGCATCCTGTGCGTTTTTGCTCGTGCAGCCTACTTTGTAGCCAACCACATTGCTTTGTGAGGCGGCGCTCAACTTTTCAACAACAGCCTCTTGGATAGCATAGCCGTCATCGATGGAGTTAGGTCGCAAGCCATCTGGCATATTTGGGACAATGTCACCCGTTTGCCGAAGCTTGACAAGCAAATTGGCAGCCTCTTCAAACTGACTCATTTAAACTTTGACCTCGGCAATCATTTCGACCTCCACGGCAAAGTTGAATGGAATTGTCATACCAATTGCGCTTCGTGCATGTAAACCGGCTTCTCCAAATACCTCGCGTACCAAATCACTTGCTCCATGAATAACGCCTGGCGTGTTGTCAAAGCCAGGGGCGACATTGACCATGCCAAAAACTTTAACGATGCGAATCACGTTATCCAAACTCCCTGTGACATTTTTAATGGCTTGGAAACAGTTTAAGGCACACAATTTGGCGGCTTCATACCCTTCTTCAACGGTCAAATCATCACCAATTTTGCCGCGAATATCTTGGTCACCCCATATTGGAACGCTTCCCGAGGTGAAGACCAAATTGCCTGTTTGGGCAGCTAAGACAAATTTTCCATTATCTAATTCAACGGTTTTTAAGTTGTAACCAAGTTCTGCTAATTTTGTTTCGTATGACATATTAACTCCTTTTGGGGATTGGGTAACAGGGGTTAGGGATCAGATTTGCTTTTATCAGTGTTAGATAAATTTTCTCTCTAAGTAAGCAAGAACCACTATCCCCAATTCCTTATAACTAATTCATATTTTTTCGTTCTTGTTCGACTAATAATCGGCGTAATATTTTGCCAGATGCTGATTTAGGAATTTCTTCAACAAACTCAATGCGACGAATTTTCTTATGGGGGGCAACGCGTTCAGCGACCCAGGCCATAATTTCCTCTTCAGTTACTTCTGATTTCGGGATGATGAAAGCTTTGGGCACTTCACCTGCTTCTTCATCTGGGCTTGGAATGACTGCGGCATCGGCAATTGCTTGGTGGCCAAGCAATAACCCTTCGAGCTCTGCTGGCGCAACTTGGAACCCTTTGTACTTGATCAGCTCTTTCAGACGATCAACGACGAACATATAGCCCTCTTCATCAAGGTGGCCGATGTCGCCAGAGCGAAGCCATCCATCTTCGGTAATCGTGGCGGCGGTGGCATCTGGACGATTAAGATACCCTTTCATGATGTTTGGGCCACGCATCCAAATTTCGCCTGATTGATTGGGGCCTAATCCTTCTTGGGTGGCTAAATCAGCGACTTTTACCTCCATGTTGGGGACTATTTTCCCGCAAGAGGAAGGTTTAGGAGATTCTGTATGGAGTGGGTTCGTGGATGCTACCGGGCTCGTTTCGGTCATGCCGTACCCTTGTGTTACGCGGCAGCTAATTCGTTCAGATACGGCCGTTGCCAGTTCCTCGGTTAAAGGAGCAGCACCAGAGCCCAGTTCTTTGAGAGAAGATAAATCATACTTTTCAACCAGTGGATGCTTGCCTAAAAAGACCAAAATGGGTGGAACGAGATTGGTGCGCGTGACTTTGTACTTTTGAATCGAACTCAAAAAGAGTTCTGGATCAAATCTAGGCAGCGTCACGACAGTTGAGCCTCTCACCAAACTCATATTCATAATGACAACCATGCCGTAAATGTGAAAGAATGGGAGCACACCTAATACGGTATCGTCTTCATCTGTTAGACTGAAATCAGTCATTCCTTCAACTTGGCAAATATTGGCAACCAGATTGTAATGCGTCAACATGACACCCTTAGGTAAGCCGGTAGTGCCGCTAGAGTAAGGCAAAACAATCAAATCAGAATTTGGGTCAAGTTCAACCTCTGGCAGCGTGCCTTCTTCATGATAAAGAGATGCAAAAGATGTCGCGCCATCTGCTTCGCCAAACACAAAAACCTCTTGCACTTTTGATTTTGACGAAGCTTCTTGTGCTTTGTCTAAAAACATAGGAATTGTCAATAAAAATTTTGCGTCTGCATCATTGAGTTGGTGGGCAAGCTCATCTGCAGTGTAAAGCGGATTCGCGGTGGTGACGATGCCTCCAAGAAAAGATACTGCATGAAAAATGATGGTGTATTCAGGGATATTCGGACTGTAAATTGCAAAGACATCTCCCTTGCCAAACCCTTTTTGGTGAAGACCACGAGCAACACTTTTAATCCCCTCTGCAAGCTGATTAAAAGTAAGTGAGCGACCGGAGGCGGCATCCACCATTGCCACCTTGTCACCAAACTGCTCAATTCGGCTCAAAAAATAGGGGGTGAGACCAATGATTGGAATGTCCACTTCAGGGTAGGTGCTTTTGAATATCATCATTTCCTCCTTGGGGGTCTTTATCCTCAAAGCTATTTTACGATCGGTAATTTTTTCATGCGACTGATTCTCAAAGATTGATCTATTTAAACTCATAAAAACGTACGCAACAATTGCAGCCTGAACCTGTCGAAGGCGAGCGATGTCCTTAAGAAATGAACAATTCCCTCTTGCGTTTATGAGGTGAGCTGAGTCACTTTATGAAATGACTTCGCGGAGTGGAAACGAACGGGATTTTCGTTTACCATGCTTTTTATGACGACTCCAATTGCATTGACACCTGAAGAAAAAGACCATCTGGCCAAATGGCTGAGTCGAAGAGCCATTATTGGCGGAGGAACTTTTATCGGTTTAGCTGTTGTTCCTTTGATCATCATGTTTGTGGTTAGTCTATTGAGTTCCAACAATGTAACGTTTGAGATTGAAGAGATTGTTGGCATTTTAACTTTACCTGTTGGCATGATTGGAATTGGGATGTGGTTAATCAATAGAAGACGCGCCATACGTCGTTGGTTTGATGAGCCATTAGAAGCTGGCAACGGCCGTATTTTAAAAATGGTAACGCATACCGATTCAGGTTCGAGCTTAACTCTCGAAATTTTCAATGAATTTGGGGAGCGAATTGAAGCCACAATGGGGTATATCGGTAATCCAGATTGGAAAGTGGGTGACGAGATTGAGCTGATCATGTGGAAAAACGGCCGTTTTTGCCCGAGAAACTTTGATCACATGGTGGACGTCTCCTACCTTCCGACTCCTGCAAGTATCCAAAGAAATAAAATTTTAGGTACAATCGGCCTGATAGTTTTAATTTTGCTCCTTGGAATGGGAGTGGTATTTGGAATTTTAGGTCAAGGATAGTGATGTCGATTGCGTATGCGTTTATTGGTTTTGGGCTAATTACCAGCAGCTGGTTGGATTATTTAACAAAAATCCCTCAAGAAAGAGTGCCAGTTCGTCCTGTGTGGCATTCGCTAATTATGCTGCTTGGCTTGTTGGCGGTGGGGTACTCCATTTTGGTGCCAAGTTCTAATTTGATATTGATTGCCATTTTAGGATTGTTATCGTTAAGCATGGCGGGGCTATTTTTCTATTTGCTGACGATTGCGGAATTGCCTGATGGAGAAATTACGGTCAAAGTTGGAGAACCCTTTTTGCCTTTTGAGGCGGTTGATTACAAAAAACG
>JANQSK010000783.1 GCA_028284105.1 Anaerolineae bacterium | reverse complement strand
ACGCCAATTACTCCAGAAGGCTCATCTGAAATTGCGCGTCGAGCACGGGGCACACCTCGGGTCTCTTTGAGACTGTTACGTCGGGTTCGAGATTATGCTGAAGTTCGAGCTGGTGGTGAAATCAATGAAGAAACGGCCGTTTCCGCGCTAAACTTACTTGAAATCGATTCATTAGGTTTAGATGATCTCGATCGGCGTGTGCTGAGCACAATCATTGAGAAGTTTGGAGGCGGCCCCGTAGGTTTAGATACCATTGGCGCATCCATCAGCGAAGAATCCGATACGATTATGGATGTAGTTGAACCTTATTTGCTTCAACTTGGATTTTTGGCTCGGACTGCTCGAGGGCGTGTCGCCACACCTCATGCCTATCGTCATTTAGGCCTAACTCCCCCAGAAAACCCACCGGATAAACCAAACCAACCTAGCTTATTTGAATAGTTGAGAGTTTAAATATGTCTGATACTCATAGAATATTTCCCCAATCTGATTTTCAAGTACAGGAGCTACCCACAGACGGCAAGTTGTTTTTCCCAGATCGCAAACAAGCGGAAATGGAATTCAAAAACGGCCGTAAAGAGCTTGCTGAATTCCAAAGACGCCTTTATGCCGAAGGAAAACAAAAACTACTTATTGTATTTCAAGCGATGGATGCCGGTGGCAAAGATGGCACAATTCGAAAAGTATTCTCTGGTGTAAACCCACAGGGTGTGGTTGTTAATTCATTTAAAGTCCCGAGTAAAGAAGAGCTTGCACACGACTTTTTATGGCGAATCCACAAAAAAGCACCAAGCAAAGGAATGATAGGTGTTTTCAATCGCTCACATTATGAAGATGTGCTTGTCGTACGAGTTCACGACATCGTGCCAGAATCTGTTTGGCGACCCCGATATGAGCAAATAAATCAGTTTGAAAAACTTCTTCATGATACAGGTACACGCGTTCTCAAATTTTTCTTGCACATATCAAAAGATGAACAAAAAGAAAGGTTTCAAGATCGTCTAGATGTTCCTGAGAAGAACTGGAAGTTTTCTGTTGACGATTTACGTAAACGCACCTACTGGGATGACTATATGTCAGCTTATCAAGAGATGATGGAACAATGCTCAACGGAGTATGCACCTTGGTATGCAATCCCTGCAAATCAAAAATGGTATCGTAATTGGGCCATCATGAACGTTATATTAAGTACGTTAAGAGAAATGGATCCTCAGTATCCTCCCCCAGAGGATGATATCGAAGGGATTGTAGTCGAATAATCTTTTTGACAACGCAGGTATGAAGTGGCAATATAGGGCGTCATAAACTTACATTTGTCGCATTATCAAAATTTTTTGAATCTTAAATTATTTGTATAGAGGGAAAACATGGCTGAACTATTTACAGCGCAGAATCTGGTTGCATTTTTAACATTATTGGTCTTGGAAACGATTTTAGGGATCGACAACGTGATCTTTATTTCAATTTTGGCAGGCAAAGTGCCTGAAGACCAGCGAGAATTTGGCCGTCGATTAGGACTTACTCTGGCTGTTGTTAGTCGAATCGCATTACTTTTTGCCATCACATGGGTCCAAAGATTAGACAATAATGTAGTGCTTACATTGTTTGCAAATCCATTAACGGGCAAGGATATTGTTCTTCTCTTGGGTGGGCTATTCCTAATAGGTAAGAGTACTTATGAAATCCATGAAAAGCTTGATGTGGTAGATCATGGACATGAAGTCAAAGAAGGAAAATCAACCTTGGCCAATATGATTGTACAGGTGCTCATTATTGATGTGGTTTTCTCATTGGATTCAGTAATAACGGCCGTTGGTATTTCTGATTCGCTCCCTGTTATGATTACTGCTATTGTGATTGCGGCAGGCTTAATGATCGCTTTCGCAAACCAAGTAGGTGACTTTATTGAGCGCCACCCATCAATGAAAATTTTGGCACTCTCTTTCTTAATCTTGATTGGCTCTATGCTGGTGATTGAAGGTTGGGCACATGATGCAGCTAAAGATCTTCACCTCAAAAACTACATCTACTTTGCAATGGCCTTCTCTTTCATCGTAGACATTTTACAGCTCCAACTCAAACGCAAGGAAAATAAACCAGTTAAGTTGCACAATAATCCAGTCAACGAAACTCACTAATCAATAAGAACGATAAAAAAAAGAGGGTCGAAAATTCGACCCTCTTTTTTTATTGATAACTTAATCCTGTGCTTCTAAACATCGGGAGTTGCTGTTGCTAATGGAGGTGGTCCTTGATTAGCTGGTGCCGTCGGTGTTGGTATAAAAGGTGTGGGTGTGACCGTTGGTGGAACCGATGTGGGAGCATTTGTTGGAACGGCCGTTGGTGTGACAGTTGGAACGGCTGGATCACCTTCAACCATAAATTGAATCCATTCGCTTTCCAATAATGTTCGGTTTCCATCTTTTAACGAAATTTGCCATTGTACTGGACCAACATCACGTGTTAAAGACAACAAATCCCGACTAATGGCATAATAGATTCCTTGGCTTGGCTGATTGACTGTACCTACTAGATGATCAGTGCCATTAATATCAATGTTAACCTCAAAGTATTGCGTACCTGAAAGGGCTACTGGCCATACCCACCCATAATTCACAAAGGTTGTATTCAAATAGCTTGCTTCGACTAAAGGCTGTTGAGCGCGGATTGTTGGATTAAACGGAGCAGCAAAAC
>JANQSK010000755.1 GCA_028284105.1 Anaerolineae bacterium | reverse complement strand
CAATCAACTATCAAGGAATAGGAATAGCTATGAAACTCAAAAAACTTCTTCTCATCCCTCTCGTCATGCTGATACTTTTGACGGTATTTCAGACTGTGGCGGCCCATCCATTGGGTAACTTTTCTATCAATCGATATCGACATCTGACGCTTAATCATGATGGCACTGTGTCTCTACTCTATATTGTTGACATGGCTGAGATTCCTGCCTTTCGTGAATTCCAAGAGCTCGATCAAAATGGGGATAATCAAATTTCGGAACAGGAAGAAGCTGCCTATTTGGACAGTTTTGCTGCTGACATTGGCAGTCAGGCGCGGTTAATCATGAGCCAAAATCCTGTTGAGTGGACGGCCGTACAAAAATCTTTGGATATTTCAACGGGACAAGGGGATTTACCTGTCCTACGCTATGAACTTTTATTCACCGGTACAACAAGGGCTCCTGAGGTTGGTGTTGTTGAAGCTACGTTTGAAGACAGCAACTTTAATGGACAAGTGGGCTGGCAAGAGGTGATTGTGAGTCGGGAGGGAGGACAGGCATTCACTCAGTCGTCTGCCCCTGCAGAGGATTTAAGCAACCAATTGCGCGATTATCCTGACAATTGGCTGGACAACCCACCGGCTACTTCGAGCGCCACCTTTGCTTATAAGCTGAACAATACGGCCGTTGCAACTGAAATCACCCAATCGGAACCGCTTGATGGTGCGGAAACGGCCGTTGTTACGCAACCCGTCTTTGGCAGTGATGAATTTGCCAATCTGCTTGCCGCCAGACTCGATCAGCCAAACGCGATTTTATTGGCTTTCATCATTGCCATCGGGATGGGGGCGGCTCATGCGCTCACTCCCGGACATGGCAAAACGATCGTGGGCGCCTATTTGGTTGGTTCACGCGGCACCGCTAAACACGCCCTGTTCTTAGGGCTCACCACGACACTCACCCATACCATTGGCGTCTTTGCGTTTGGCTTTTTGGTGCTGTTCGCCTCTCGATTTTTCCTGCCCGAGGCATTTTATCCTTGGCTTGGCGTTTTGTCTGGACTGCTCGTTGTGTTGATTGGGTTTTCCTTATTTCGAGAACGACTCAAGAGCTGGTTCAATTTAGATAAAATAGATCATGAGGGAGCAGAGGGATATCACACCCACTTTGGCATTGGCCATACCCACACGCCACAAAAGGAGCCGGGACTGCGAAACCTCTTCGCTTTAGGCGTATCTGGTGGTCTGATTCCCTGTCCATCGGCGCTCATTCTTTTGCTGAGCGCTATTGCGCTCAACAAAATTGGACTGGGCCTGCTGTTGATTTTGGCCTTTAGTATTGGGTTAGCTGGTGTCCTGACCGGCATTGGCTTTGCACTGGTTTACGCCAATCGGCTATTTGCAAAGATGCCGTTTTCTTTAAACGGCCGTATTGGGCAAGCAATTCCAACCCTTAGTGCCCTATTTATCACTATCGCAGGTCTGCTCATTACCTTCCAAGCAATATCGGAAACGACATTGTTTTAAAATTTGGATTCGTGTGAACCCATTGAGGGATTCGCCTAAGGGGCTCTAATATTTGAAGCAAAATTAGAATCAATTTGTTCTGCTAATGCTAAAACATCATCACGGCTAATATTGAGGAATGTCGTTGATAAAACAATGACATAGGCATCATCCTGCCGCCAATAGACCCCTGAAATATTATTGCCTTCGGAATAGTAAGCTTCTTCGCCTAATATTGAAAGAGGTTCAAACTCACCAACCAGCATTTGAGAATTTAAAAAGACGGTGGCCCAATCCCCGATGCCGGTTGTATTTCCCCAAATATTCAAATCCATTGATCCGCTGCCGTTCACAGCATTCCAGGAGCAGGTACTAAAATAACCATCATCCGCAGTCGCGCCAGTTGCTGACGGTTGATCATTCAAAATGATGCGAGCCTCTTCTTCCGTTAGGAAAGCACAGGCATCAGGAACCGGTTCATATTCTAGAAATTCAACGATCGGTTCGCTACTATCAGTGGATGTATCCTGATTATTTAGGGATTCTGTTGGAGAGGTTATTGAGACTGTCGGAGTTGGTGGGGTGGTGCTGTCTGAATTACTGCAAGCTGTGAATAACAGCGCAATAATCGTAATGAGCAACCATCGGTTTTGTGTGAAACGGAAAGCAATCATCTTGTCCTCCATGACAAATGCTTGTTCTGCTAAGCTTTATAAAAACCTTGCAAAATATTTAAAAAATAGGGCAGATAAGGAAGAATACCCTGCTGCCTGTGGCGAAAAAAATTCATTTTATGATTGGATACTCCCATCTACTTGTGGTGGGGTAGTTTATTAATCGGCTGAAATTTCACATAAAATTTATTATCAACTGAAACTTAATCTGTAATCATAAGAAGATACATATTTATTTAAGTTAGGAAATCTTCTTACACAAATGATTGAGAGGGTTCCGTACATAATGATTATTGTGTCGGAAAAATCATAGTGGTCCTTGAAGGGATAAGCCATTCATTTAAACAATACTCAGAGTTACCCTGTGATTGATGGTATCTACTGAATATGTGAATGGGAACAAGATTTTGAAATAGATTTTGGTACATGCTTTCCTTTCATCTATTGCGGCGAAAATGAGTTTGAAAAAGGTGTCTGACCAATTACTGCCTAACTTTGGTCATTACGTAACGCATCAATTAATTACGCAAACAAATTTTTACTCCATTTATTTGGGGCAAAATATTGTTGAGCAAACTGTATTTATTGAGCAGTGTCATTCAAACGATCCAAAAAAGCAACAAGAATTCCAAGAGCGTGTTGAGAAGCTAAAAGAATTAGCAAATAGTTCAGTTGCACCAATTTTAGATACAGGGATTGATTCTGATGGGAACTCGTTTGTGGTTTATGACTCAGAAGGCGCTAAACTTTTATCTGTTTTCCTAGAAGAAGAGTTTATAGAGCTTTCTGAATCAACAATCCTAAGACTTGGAGAGCAACTCGCACTTAGTCTAAATGCATTTGAAAACACGAATTTAGCACACCTTGATTTACGACCTGAAAACATTCTGTTAAAGCCGGACAAAAGTATTTCTATCATTGGGATGGCTTCACCTCACCAAGCCAAGCTTGAACACAAACCCTTTTCAAAAAAATATTTAGATTTTGCATCTTCGGAACAAATAGAGGGTGAACAACCAACTGCCATGAGTAATATGTTTTCAGTTGGGGTCATTCTTTATAGCTTGTTTGCTGGCCATGCCCCAAAATACCAAGTCACAAATTGGGACATATTCTCCCAAGGGGAAGAGATCGCTTTTGAATCCCTCGATGTAATTTCCAAATCATTAAACCCCCTCACCTATCAAATCATTAGAAAGTGCTTAGGACGAAAGCCATGGGACCGCTACAGAAATAGTGGTGACTTTTTACTTGCAATACGAGATGCAATAGACACTGTTGAAAGCAAGGAAGCTGACTCCGAAAAGGTACCTTTTCTTCCCCAATTACCAAACGACAATCGAGTTCTCTACGGAACAGTCGCCTTAATCGCAGTGTTCATTATCGTTGGTGCTTTATCACTTTTTCGATTGTCGCAAAATGGTTCTATTGCATTAAGCCTTGCGGAAACGATAACGGAAATAACAACAATTGAAGAAACGGCCGTTCCTCCAACCAATACGCCATTGCCTCCTACAAACACGCCCGTCCCTATTGAGGCAATTCTCCTTCAGCCCTCGGAAGGGGCAAGGTTCGATAGCCAAGATGAGGTGACTTTTACTTGGTCTTGGCCGCAAACCCTTGCCGAAGGGGATCGATTTGTCCTGTTTATTAAATCTGGCAATCTGATTATTTATCAGGCAGAAGTGCAACAACCAACCAGAAACGGCCGCTTCCAACACTCTACGGATGTCAGCATATTTACCACAGAGAGCGCTCAGTATAGTTGGCAAACAATATTGCAAGGGGAAGATGGTTTGACGAAATATTCCTCTCCAAATGGAACATTTTTCGTTTCAGTAATCATGCCTACTGCAACACCAACGGAAATTCCAACCGAAGCGCCAATTCAAACTGTCACCCTTATAAATCCACCTGAACCGATCTCACAAAATCTTTTTTTCAACGGATATTCTTCGTTGGAGAAATTCATTGTTGCGACCCTGCTATTAACCGCGATTTGCACACTGGCTCTTGCTATTTATGCGTGGCAAAAGCAACATCTTGGTCGTTGGGTAATATATTTTTCTTTAGTCTCATTTTCGGTGGCCGTTTGGTTATCGGGATATACTTTAGAGCTCATCACCGACTCCCTATCACTCAAAATAATTTTTGCCAAAATACAATATATGAGCGTTGTTATATTACCTATAAATTGGTTTGTTTTTTCGCTTTTGTATGCAGATCGTGGCAAATGGTTCCGAAGATATCATTATTTATTGTTCCTACTTGTTCCATTAAGCACGCTTCTACTCGTTTTTTCTAATGAGGCCCATCACCTATTTTGGCAGGAGATTTTTCTAAACAACACCTATTCATTTTCAACCTTAACATTTCGTTATGGTATTGGATTTTGGGTTCATGTTGCCTACTCCTTCCTCTTTTTATTTATCGGAACAATTATCCTGCTTAGGGTTACGGTTCGATGGAAAAATGTCGT
>JANQSK010000740.1 GCA_028284105.1 Anaerolineae bacterium | reverse complement strand
TTGTGGGCACCGTTCCAATGGCAAAGGAACATCTCTTTTCATCGGAAACACCTGATGCTCTCGTAGAATCTGTTTATCCGAAATTACAGGATGAATCCTATCTTGCCTTTTTAGATATGTTGCTATTTGATTTGCCAAAACCAGGTCGGATTCAAACGCCAATGCTCGTTTTAGGGGGCACAAAAGATTACATTTTTTCTGAAAAAGAAGTCACGGATACGGCCGTTGCCTATAAAACTAAACCGAAAATGTTCCAAATGGGACACAATATGATGATGGAAGCTGGCTGGGAATCCGTTGCTGATGAAATCATCAATTGGCTGAGTGAGAATCAAGTCTAAGGCTGCCCGCTTGGCATCAACACCATCAGGGTCATTTCGGGAGGACACATAAATCGCACTCGAGGCGCGCTCATCCCCTCTAAACCAATGCCTCTGCTTACGTAGAGATGCGTACGCCACTCTTTATACATCCCCATCACATATCGTCGACCCAACTGCGAACTGGTTAACAAAGGGCCAATAATTGGCAAACGAACTTGTCCACCATGAGTATGGCCACACATATATAAATCAATACCGTGTGCAGTGGCTTGTGGCATCATCTCAGGAGAATGGAATACAAACAGTTGTGGCACATCTTTTGGTGCACGACTGACTAGTCTAGCGAGTCTAGCTTCATCCGTTGGCAAATGGTGGGTACAATCCATACCGAGAACAGTCAGTTTGCCTCCGTTTTCAAATTCCAACACCTCATAATCATGACGCAACAGCTTAATATCCAATCCATCAAAAATGGGAATAACCTGATCTCTTAAATCAACTGGGGGGCTACCTAAAGTCGCATAAACACCATATGGAGCTTTTAACTGGGACAAAAGTTTACGAACGGAAGCGTGCGTTTGGGGATCGGTGTTGTATGATGTATTGACGTAATCACCTGACACAATAATGAGATCAGGATTTACTTTCTTAACGAGATTGAGCACTTTTGTTTCACGACGCGTCCAACGTTCAATATGCAAATCTGTAATTTGAAGAATTTTAATAGGATCAGTTTGCAATGGTAAACGATCGGTAAAAACAACAAACTCAGATAGCTGGAGATTATGGGGTTCGATGACTGTGCCATATATCAAGGCCGCTGTCGCCAAGACCTGAATCCCAAAATTGAGAATAAATGTTGGCCTAAACCCAAATTGTAAGGCAACGAAGGCTAAAATGAAGGTCGTAAATATCCGTGGCACCGTTAAAACCACAATTTGTGCCTTCCACGGACCAAAAGAAATTCTTTGCCAAGGTAGATAAAGCAAAACGGCCGTATCTAAAATAAAAAAGCCAATTTGCATCAAAAACACACCCGTTCCAAGTCGAGGGCTGTTATCCAGAATTCGCCACCAAAGCAAACCCACCACCGCCGAAGTGACCAGCCCAAATAAAACAATCTGCCAACTGCGCCATAAGGTCGGCTGATGGAAAGCCATAATCACTTTATGAAGCCACCCTTCCGTCAGGGTATCAACAGCAGGATCTTTAATATCATTTTTTTCATGATACTGGGGTGATTCTTGTTTATCTTTGTTCATTTACGGCTCATTACAATGTCGAAATTTTATACATTCAAACGTTGAATATTGTACACGCACAATGTAGATATTTCTTACAGAAAACACCCAATGACGACCAGATAGATTAACGGCCGTTTCGGACTTTTCAATTGATAATTTATT
>JANQSK010000334.1 GCA_028284105.1 Anaerolineae bacterium | reverse complement strand
CCAACACGGCCGTTATTTAACCGGGCCGCTCAAGGTGCCTATCCTGCTGGATCACTCTTTAAAATTGTGACAATGACAGCGGGGCTAAACAGTGGACTTTATACGCCCCAATCCCTCTACACGAGTACCGGTACATGGAACGTGTTGGGAGACAACTTTATTAAAACAGACTGGCTTGAAACGGGTCATGGCACAGTCAGTCTTGCCAATGCCCTTGTCGTTTCATGCAACTCATGCTTCTATGATGTGGCCTACAATTTAGACTTACAAGACCCATACTTCTTCCCCAATGTGGCAAAATCATTTGGCCTCGGCAACATTACCGGATTACAAGGTGTTCGAGAAGCGGCTGGACTTATTCCTGATCCCGATTGGAAAATCAATACTCAGGGAGAAGGCTGGGCAAATGGGGATGCCGTCAACATGGGGATTGGCCAAGGATTCGTTCAGGTCACACCCTTGCAAATGGCATCCATTTTCTCAGCAGTGGCCAATGGCGGTATTGTCTATCAGCCTACTCTCATCGATCGAATTGGTGAAGGTGGTGGTGCACCCCAAGAACCTGTCCAGCCACGCATTAACAGCGAGCTCCCAATCCGAGCAGAAGATTTAGCTATTATTCAGGACAGCTTGTGGCAAGTGTCCAATAACAATTCAATTGGAACAGCTTCACTTGCACTTTCTGACATGGCTGTCCCAACCGCAGGTAAAACCGGCACAGCAGAAGCCCCACCCAATGCACCGCACGCTTGGTTTGGTGGATATGCGCCTGCTGGCCCATATACCAATGCCAATGGGGCTGTGGTAACTGAACCTGAAATTGCCATAGTTGTCATTGTTGAAAACGGAGGCCAAGGTTCAGAAGTTGCTGCCCCAATCTTCCGTCGTATCGTTGAACTTTATTATGGCGTTCAACCGTTAACACCATACCCTTGGGGGGGATAATTTAATGAAAAAAGAGTGGCGACCTGCTGTTAAAAAAGCCATGCACAAAGCAGCAAAGAATCAGGCTGGCAAACGGGGTGAGACTTTCAACTATCGTTGGGAGCACGTTCAAGCCGTTGTTGAAACGGCCGTAAAATTGGCTCAGCTCACTGATGCAGATAAAGAAATAGTCGAAGCCGCAGCATGGCTCCATGATGTTCGCAAAGAGACCAAAGATGATCATCCCAAAGAAGGCGCAAAATTCGCCCGTGCCTTTTTACCTGAAACAGACTTCCCGAAAAAGAAGATCGAACCCGTCGCAAAAGCAATAGAACAGCATATGGGATTATGGTTAGACAAGCCTCTCAAAAATCTAGAGGCTCAAGTGCTATGGGATGCTGATAAGCTAACAAAGATTGGGGCGCTCTCTGTATTTCATGTGGTGGGCAATTGGTTTACCAAAGACAAACCGATTACTACAGAAGAAATTTTGAAAAACGGCCGTTCAGTTGACTGGCTTAAAAAGACCGTCAACAGTATGCACACGAAGCCTGCCCAAAAAGCAGCACAAAAAAGACTCAAATCATTCCACAAAATTTGGGATTATTTGGAAGAAGAATTAGAAAATAACGATTTAAAATAATCGTAAGTCACAGCACAACTATTCAGGATAAGAATCATGCAGCATAAAGGAAAAGTCGCTCTAGTCACTGGCTCAGGACGAGGCATTGGTAAAGCCATTGCGCTACAGCTCGCCTCCGAAGGAGCTGATATTGTTGTCAACTTTTTTCGAAATCGAGAACCGGCTGAAGAAACGGCCTTTCAAATTCGCTCATTAGGTCGCAAAGCGATGGTGGTCAAGGCCAATGTGGGCGAACTAGAGGAGCTTGAAGCCCTTTATCAACAAATCGACAGCGAATTTGAAGGGCTTGATATCTTAGTTCACAATGCCGCCTCAGGCTTTAATCGACCAGCCATGCAGCAAAAACCACGCGGTTGGGATTGGACGATGAACATTAATGCTCGATCATTGCTATTCGGCTCTCAACACGCAGCCAAGCTCATGCAAAAACGGGGGGGCGGCAGTATTGTGGCGCTCTCAAGTTTAGGGTCGATGCGCGTTATGGAAGAGTATGTAGTTGTAGGAACATCAAAGGCAGCTATTGAAGCTTTGGTAAGATATCTTGGGG
>JANQSK010000721.1 GCA_028284105.1 Anaerolineae bacterium | reverse complement strand
ACCTTCGACGAAGAACGCGAACCATGGCTTTCTATCCTCGAAGATCGTTTTGGTGTGTCAAAATCAACTTTTGACGAGTACGCTATATATCGGGTGGGGAAAAAGAAGATTTACATCGTCAATCGTGACCAACTGCCGCCTGAGAAACCAAAGGCTGACCAAATTGGTATGCACTTTATGCGCGTGGAAGGGAAATATCCCAAGTTGACAACGGGTGCGGCCATGCTCTTTGCACCCTTCGCGACGAAAAACGTTCTGGACCTAACCTCTGAGCAAGCCCACGCTTTTTACCAGCGCCAAGAATTTCCTATTAGTGACGCCCAAGCCAATCAGCTTGCTGGCAATGGCTACGTCATGCTGCGCTATCAAGACACATTCATCGGCCAAGGCACCTTTTACAATGATGGCCAACGCATCGCTTCTCTCTTTCCCAAAGCCTGGGCTCGCCCCAACCTTCAAGTCGAATAAAAAACCCGTCATCCATTCGACTTTGCTGCTTTGTCTTTTATTTATCGAATAGTAATTGGCAAATAAATCCATTCGTCAAAATCTATGGGTGGCTCAGTAGATTGGGTGCCATATTCGTCGGCTCCAATGTCTGGCGCTAGGCCATACGGCCGTAAAGCCCCATCATAATCATCCGTGATCGAAGCGAGAACCGACGCCTGATCGATAGCTTGGGTGGCAGAGCTATTGAGGTGCAAATCACCAGTTGCCACATTGACGAAAAGGGACAGCGATTGATTTTCTAAATTTCCTGACACAGTTGATTGTCCGCCTCGATCGCGCAGATTGTGGGTGACGAGGTTGTTGTAAATTTCCGTTTCGGTGTTGTCAAAACGCCACTCGATGGATGAATAGGGAGCTTGAGTTGAAGCCACTGTGTTATGATACGCTTCTACCCCACAGGCGTTCCAAATACAAATACCACAATCAAAACCTGAGTTTGAATTAAACAGGTCAGCATCATCTGCCGAAATGAAATTATTTCGGGCCACCGCTTCGTAATGATCCACAAAGGTGTTGCCAGCTGCTGGGCAGGCATTTGGGAATACTCGTGTACTGGTAGCGGATGTTGTTAGGCCAAACCCAATGCCACGCGCATTATCAACAAGATTATTCCGCTCAACAAGTGTGTCGCGGCTGCCTCGCCAAAAGTGAACAGCATGTTCAGACAATCCGCTGTCACACCAAAACCCTTCAATGTGATTGTCTCGAATGTGCCAGTTGCGCGATTGATGGGCATCGATGCCGCCGGTGTAGCAATTGTTGCGAATAAACGGCCGTCCTACATCTGTCAGCTCAATACGTGAACAAGCAATTACACCGTCATCAGGGTATACATCGGTTCCCGCCACGTTTATTTTTATCGCTTGCTCCCCCGGATCAATAATATGTACATTGTAAATGAGCGTGTTGAGCACGTCCCCACCCGCATCTGTAGACATCACATGAATTGGATGATTGTATGCTTCTCGCAGGGTGATGTCAGCAATTGTGATGTTAGATCGAACCACCTGAATGATTTCAGTTGTTTGATAGTTCCCATCCAAAATGACCGCCTCTCGATTTCCGCTGGCTGAACGTAATGAGACACTGGGTTCATCAATTCGCAAATAAACACCATTGAGTTGGTATGTGCCATCCGCAATGAGGATAGTGGTGTTGGCAACGGCCGTATTGACTGCATTTTGCAACTCACTGACAGTTGACACATGAACAATGGTACCTGTAGATGGGGACAGCGGAGCGCACAGGCTGTCATCTTTTGCCAAATAAGTGTTGTTAATAGGTGGCTCCGAAGAATAAACAAAACTCGAAAAAACAAAAATCAAGCCAAGTGCCATTAAAAGCTGAAAAAGGATTAGAAGCTTGTTGTGAGGCATGATGAAACTCCTATAGAAGGTTAGTTAAACGAATAAAAGCCGTTCACATCAATCATATTCAAACAGAAGTGCCAAAATCGTTTCAAAAGATGACAAGCGGATAACAATACTCAAAAGCAATTGGGGATACCGAAGCCCAATTTAGTGATTCGTTTTATTCTTCCACTTTGCTGATATGATTAGGGGGTCTGCAAGCGTTACCGACCCCCATTTTATTTTCATTCTGTTTACTTCGTCGCCACGTGAAGAGTAAGGAGAAAAGCATTGAATAGATTTGAGTATCCACCCAATGTGCAACGATTGGTCGACTCTGTGTTGAATGGTTCAGCAGAGAGTTCCGTAGAATTGAGGCGTGATGTTGAAGCCTTTGCGGCCAGCATCGGGGGAGG
>JANQSK010000710.1 GCA_028284105.1 Anaerolineae bacterium | reverse complement strand
TTTAATTGCGGTAGCCCAATCTTGCCCACCCAGCAAAACTCATTCTGGATTGGTCGTGGGAATAACAACGCCCAGTTTACCTTTGTATGGATAGAGAATGATAATAGCGGCGAGGCGACAAAGGCGGAATATATTCTCCAAGTCAATTCTGTGAATTCAGTAACAACATCGTTTAATGATGCGAAAAGAGCGGATGGCGGGGATACTGTCTTCCAAACAGGCAATAATGCGCTTGGTCGCTTTGATGGCCAGCTTCAAATCAATCATACAGAAATATTTACCGGCACAGTTTTACATTACTATTTGTGTGAAAACGATCCAGATATTAATGCATCAGGGTGTCAAGGCGGTGATGATCGATTGCGCTCTGGCCGTTACTATAATTACTTTCCAAGTTGGGGGACGATTAGCTGGTGTTGCGGTACACCAACAGGGAACGGGAGCATGCGTTACCACATGCCAAATGAAACCCTTCAAGTTGGCCGCACCCACTATACCGGAGATGTTTTTAGCTATACAAGCGTTGATGATTACTATCTCTTCAAAGATGCGTTGCCACGGGATGCGATTCGCGACCTCGTTTTAGGCGCGGACAATACCTTAGAACTGCGTTTAGATGAACCCCCTGGTACGGCCGTTCAATATGATTTCTCGGGTAATCGGACGGACGGGAGCTGTGAAGGGACAGAATGTCCGAATACGGGTGTGATTGGTCGTTCAAATCAGGCCGCTTCCTTTGACGGTGCGAATGACTTTATTACCTTGGCAAATATCAATGATTTAGGATTGAATGATATCGAATTTACCGTTGGTGCCTGGATAAGAAGAGATGCCAACAGTGGCGGCCACATTGTCAGCAATGATAACCTAGCAAATCCGTTCAATATCCAGATAGCGGGTGATGGTGATATTGGATTCCGATATGGAAATACAAATGGAAGCCTAGACACAAACCTATCAGCAGACCAATGGCATCATATTGCAGTTGCGAAAACATTTGATTCACTTCAATTCTTTGTCAATGGCGTTGCTTTTGGGTTGCCGATTACTATAACAACGGCATCACTTCCAAATGCTCCAATGTATGTTGGTGCATCACCTTCAATAGCAGTTTCATATTTCAATGGTTCTATTGATCAGTTCACGATTCGACCTGCAGCACTCAACGCTTCGGATGTTCAAAAATTGATTAATGAAGTGCCTGTTGTACGCGTCCCATTTGATGAAACGATAGGAGCCACCAGCTTTGAGAATCTTGCTTCTTCATCCCCATACACCTGTAGCGGAAATAGCTGTCCTGCTGCTGGGGTTGAGGGTCAGCTATACGGTGGCGTCATGTTTGATGGCGTTGATGATCGGGTTGCTATATCAAATGCTTTGAGCACAGACGCGTCATTCTCGATTAGCCTGTGGGTACGTCCCGATCAATCTCGTGCTAATACTCAACATCTCATTAGCCAGGGGACAGGCACAACGAGAAAGTTACAAATGCTCCAATTGGGAACCAATAGCGGTAATGATGCGGGTAAGTTGTCTTACGCGGTCTGTTCTACATCAGCGAACTTGGTTACTAGCAATTTGCAACTTCTGCCAGATATTTGGAATCACGTTGTACTCACTTTTGACAAAGAAGCCGGTAAGGCGAGATTGTATGTCAATGGTTCTCCTGATGGCTCTGAAGTGTCATTCAGCTCATGTGCCGGAGGTAGTGATGTGATTTTAGGGGATGGTCCAGGCTCTGTTAATTTCAGTGGTGATATGGATGAGTTCACAATTTATGGTGCACCATTAAGTGAACGGGATGTCCGTGGGATTTTTGATTATCAAGTTGCTTGGTATGACACAAGCGATACAGAAAATATTGTTGTTGACGCAGATCCCCCAACCGCGTTTGTGGATCATGAAGAAAGCGTTCCGGTTGGTGGTGACCAGACTGTTATCCTGCTTGGTGCAACGGATACTAATGGCAATGGCGTTCAAAACTCTGGTGTTGAATTTGTACAGTTTATGGTTTCTGGGAGCCCAACACAGGGTAATTGGACGACGGCTGCTCAAACTGGTGCCGCATATGCATTTAATTTAGATGCTTATAACGGAAGCGGTAGCTACACGATTATGGTGCGGGCGTTTGATGGCGTTGGCAATGAATCGGCGACTGCAAGCAAGACGTTGACTGTTGACCTAACTGCGCCTGATGTTGGTTTAGATAATAATCCTGTGACGGTTGTTGATGAAACG
>JANQSK010000332.1 GCA_028284105.1 Anaerolineae bacterium | reverse complement strand
AGCTAGACGACGAGTAGGGTCAAATCTAGTCCGCTGACGCATATCAAATGCGCCTAGCAATGCTACCCTTTATAACTCCCTGTGTCAACTTGAATTACCACTAGGTATACAATTTGGCATGGCATTTGATGCTGTTTTTCTCGAAATATTACGCTATATGATATGCCTTCATCATTGTTTTTATAGCTTTGTAGTAAGAATTCCTATTTTCGTTTGGGAAAACGTGTCAAAACGGTTGCGCCGTCAGGTATTGGTAATTTTTTGCCCGTCTTAAGTTCTTTAGGCAGTCGTGGCATCTGTTTTCCACCACCAAGCTGATAAATGTGCAATTGGGTATCGGGTTTTGTATAAGCAAATGGCACAACACCTAAGCCCGTTAAATATCCTTCGCTATCAACTGCACAGCTTGTTACGATACCAATGATTTTTCCTTTTGCATCTAAAATCGGGTCGCCTGTGTCTGGACGACGAACCCGCTTTTCATTCATCTTGAAACGCACTAAGATTTGAGATTGTTTGTTGATATTTTCTATAAAAGCTTCGCGGCCAATGAAAAACGGTTTCCACAATTTGACAAAGCTACCGAATCCCGCTTCGGCGGGTGATAAATCCATATCACCTGCAAGCTCGTGACCATATAAAGGAAGGCCGGCCTCGGTCCGTGTGCTATCTCGAGCTGCCAAACCACACGGTTTAAGCCCAAATTCTGTACCTGCTTCAAGCAATTTCTGCCAAAAAGCTACCGACTTTTCAGGATGGATGAAGAGCTCATAGGCGATTCGTTCACCTGTGTAGCCTGTACGGGTAATGATGACATCAAAATCACCCAATTGGGCGGACAAAACGCCACTCCAAGGAAGTTTGTCAATTGCTTTAGCAGTTGCTTCATCAGCCATAGCCATAAGAATACGTTTTGATGTTGGCCCCTGAAGAGCAAGATCAACTCGACATGCATCTCCATATTGTGGGTCGCGCAAATCGCGTAGCTGGATGGGATGTTGGATTTTTGCAAACGGCCGTTTTTCATCAATACACACTTTGCCATCATTAACAGCATTGAGCCATGCCCAATCTTTGTCATTGTTTGAAGCGTTGACGACAAGTAGAAATCGTTGTTGCTCTAAACGATAAATAAACAAATCATCAATAACGTGACCATTTGGAAGCATTAAATAGCTGTAATGTGAGCGTCCAACCTTAAGCGATGAGACTTGATTCGCTGTAACCAAATCGAGAAATTCTTCAACATGCTCTCCTGACGCATCAAATACGCCCATGTGACTCACATCGAATAACCCTGCCGTTTGGCGAACTGCTGCATGTTCCTCGGTTACCGAGCTGTACCAAACTGGCATATCATAGCCACCAAAGGGAACCAGCTTGGCACCCATTTCTTTGTGAGTATCATGAAGATGGGTTGATTTAAGTGGTGGATCGGCCGGTTCTTCCCAATCAAAACTGGGTAACGGCTCAAGTGAAGCATCGACATTTGCACGTCCAACAAAATATGGCTTGCTGGTGAGGATGGCTTCATTTGGTGCATTTTTAGGCGGGGTTGCCGCCATTTGTTTGATGACGACAGGTCCTGCCAACTTCGCATGTGGATCATCGAAGAGGACGTACCCATCTGAAAGGTCTGATAGCCAAACGGCCGTTTTTGCTGCTGTTTCGCTGTCTGGGCACTGTAGTTCAAATTCCGTAGCTGAATGCTGAATAAGAACAGCATCAAAATTTAGGCCTGCCCCAAATAGATGTGTATTTTGAGCGTCTCCTTCTATTAAACTAGCCACATCACTGCTAAGTGCTGCATGTAGAAACTGTTTTGCCTTGGCGCCATGGATAGAAACGGCCGTGTTGGTTGACTCAGGTTTATCCACCTGTCTTAATTGTCGTACGATTTCTCGACCCCGTTGCAATGCATTAAAGTCTACCTTCGCACGAAGTTGTTTTTTATTGCCCCCACCTAAATAAGTGAAAGGTGTGCAGCCATTGAGTACCGTTGCAATTGCTTCAGCTAAAAGGTCAATTTCAGTAGGGCCAAAGCCAAGTTGGCTAATCCATACGGTGCCGAGCCGCAATCCTGTTGGATTTAAGGCACCTTTGTCACCAGGTATCGTATTACGATTAACAACGATTCCAGCTACATCCAATATCCGAGCAGCCATATCGCCTGATAAATGAACATCTCCATGTTTAACACTTTTTGTGTCAACAAGTAGAAGATGATTTTCGGACCCTCCCCCTACAATTCGGAATCCATGCTCTTGAAGTTTTTGAGCTAAACGTGCTGAATTTTCCAC